>NZ_JBTYKD010000017.1:0-36356 GCF_054880495.1 Nostoc sp. | reverse complement strand
TTATATGATTCAAGTTCTCAGTTCTTGTTTTCTTGACCCTACATTAGATTCTTCTGAATCCTTGTGTCAAGCCTAATTGAGATGCTCTTACCCTGGGTATAATTGCAGGAATTATAGATACCATAGGCTTAGTAGATATTATTAATGAATTAGTCGGTCAAGAGGCACAAGAAAAAATTAGTCCGGGACATGTAGTTAAAGCAATGATATTAAATGGACTGGGTTTTGTAAGCAGTCCATTATATATGTTCCCAGAGTTTTTTAAAGATAAACCTTGTGAACATCTAATTGGAGAAGGAGTAAAAGCAGAATATTTAAATGATGATAAATTAGGTAGGGTAATGGATAAGTTATTTATTAAAGGTTTAACTGAGATATTTTTAGCGATTACTATAAATGTAATACAACAATTTAATATTAGTTTAAAATCGTCACATTTAGACTCGACTTCACTACATTTACATGGTGAATACAACACTAGTGTACCAGATGTAATTATTCATAATAATTCATCAAATGGTCAAATCAAATCACCACAAGCTATTGAAATTACCTATGGTTATTCTCGTGACCATAGGCCCGATTTAAAACAATTTATTATAGACTTAATATCATCTGGAGATGGAGATATACCAATATTTTTAAAATCTGCATCTGGAAATCAATCCGATTCTTCAAGTTTTGCTAACATATTTTTAGAATACAAAGAACAAATGCAAAAATCAGAAATAAAAAATGAAGATAGTTTAATGGTTGCAGATGCGGCTTTGTATAACGCAAAAAATATCAGTTCATTATTTGGAACGAGATGGTTATGTAGAGTCCCTATGACTATAGGACTGGCAAAAGAACTAGTATCAACATTATTATCAACTAATTTTATTAGTAGTTCTTTAAGCGGATATTATTATTCTGTAGTTAAAAGTAATTATGGTGGAGTTGAACAAAGATGGTTGGTTGTAGAAAGCACTGAAAGGAAAGAATCTGATTTACGAAAATTAGAGAAAAGAATATCTAAGTCAAAAACTAGTGCATTATCTAAGCTTAAAAAACTACTTGACTCAAAATTTAATTCTCACCCAGAAGCTATCAAAGCCGTGGATACTTTAAACAAAAAGTTAAAGTACCATCAACTTCAGCAGATCGATTACCTAGAGAAAGAATCAAAAGATCAAAAAGTTTTCTATCAAGTAAATGCTTCATTATCTGAGAATATACATGCTATTAAAATAGCTTATCAAAGTGCTGGACGTTTCATACTTGCTACAAATATTTTAGATGAAAAATCTCTTAGTAATGATGATATGGTTTCCGAATATAAAGCACAGCAAAGCTGTGAGCGGGGATTTGCATTTATCAAAGACCCTTTATTTTTTGCAGACAGTATATTTCTTAAATCTCCAGAAAGAATTGAAGCTATGGCTATGATAATGGGATTATGCCTATTAGTCTATACTTTAGCTCAAAGACAAATAAGAAAAGCCTTGTCGGCATCTGAATCTACTATTAAAAACCAGCTCGGTAAATCTGTAAATAACCCGACTATGCGATGGATATTTCAATGTTTTCAATCCATACATTTAGTTGAATTTGAGCAGGAAATATTAATATCAAATTTGACTGAAGAAAGAAAATACATTTTGAGTTTCCTGCCAGAAAATTGTCGTTATTACTATAAATATTAATTAGACTGTATCAACAATTTATTTATCATAGAGACTATTAATTAAAATTCATAGTCACAAATTGTAATCACTTTTAATCGGTAGCTCATAAGCTAAACACAGATATTAGCTGAACAGTCATAAATTTTTATCTATGTAATTAATATAAATACTTATTGCTTCTTATTGAAAATGGAATATTATTTAGAATAGGTAAATAATATGATTCTACGAGCCAGTAAAGTATTTTTTTACTCTTATTGTCGAGAAAATATTCAGTAAAAACCCCTTTGTGACAGTTAGGGTGCGGAATGTGGGTTACATACTTGCGGCTTTTTAATTGCCGGGGACTTAATCCTACCGAATGAAAGTTAACGGTTTTGGTTAACATAGAAATTCCACTGACCAAGAAACAAAGTATGCCCAAGACTTGGAACGTAAAGATAGATAACTATTTTCAAGCCAACCCAAACTGCATCATCGCCACAGCCCACGTAGACAGCTTCCCTATAGACCTCCCCCTAGAACCCAACATCCGAGAACCTAACCGCAAAACTGGGACTTACAGACAAATCTTCGACTCCCTGACTACTCAACCCGAAAAATTCTTCTCCCGTCACAGTGGAATCGTCCTGTCAGCCAATAAAGTAAAACCAAGCAAAACCTCACTCGAACTAGAAGTTTTGGAAGCTTCCGAGGGCGGTAGCGATGGCATTATCAACGGAGCGCATACAGTTCTAGCCTTTGAGCAAGCGAAAAATTACAACTACAATTTAAGTCAAGCCAGAGTAAAAGTTACGATCCACATCGGACTCTCGGAAGACGAGGCTAAAGATATAGCCCTGGCCTCCAACACCACAACGCCAGTAGATTCTCGCTCCAAAGTCAACGCCAGGGGTGATTACAAATTTCTCAAGCAATACTTAGTTTCCTTAGAAAGAGCAGAAGATAGAAAATTCCGCATTGCCTATTACCAGAATCAAAGCGGCTCTCCCAGAAACGCCCAGTGCAATGTGAATCATTTGCTGAAGTTGATTAACTGCCTTGATAGAAATAGATACAACCCCGACGGTAATAAACGAACCAAGCACCCAGCAGGTATGAGTCCCCCCTCTAATATCACAGACACGGAAAGGGAAAGATTAACTGCACTTTTGCCTCTGCTTTCTCAAGCGTTGTGGATAGAGCAAAGACTGTATGAAATAATCCAAGATCATATCAGCAACCCCAGAAGAAAGGGTGTTAACGACCTAGCATCAATAGATATACGTAAAACTACATTGTTGCCTGACAGCAAGTATTCTTTTGGGTTTGGTGCGCCAACTGACCTGGCATTACCAATAATTGCGTCCTATCGGGTATTTTTGGACAAGGACTATAAATGGATTCTGCCGTTTAACGAATTCGCTGAAGATTTCCTCCAACACTTGTGGAATAACTATTTCCGTAAATACTTGGTATCAGAGAAAACAGCAGGAAATACAGTAGGAACTAAAATCAGCCGCAATCAAGAGATTTGGGAAAGTCTTTATATCTCGGCGCAAAGTTATCTGAATCAGCACTTGGTGAAAATGGTTAACTCCAGCAAGGAAGAAGAATCGAAAGTGACAGAAAGTACAAAAAAGAGGGGAAAAGGGAAAAGCGATGAACTCAGTGCGACTAATGTTCCCAAATAGTTTTTTACCGACCAGGGCATGAGGTATAGGGAGAATAGTACGAAGAAAAGCGTAAATCCGTGGTATTTCTGGATGAAAGAGTATGGAGTTGCTCCCTTCGAGTGTGGGGAATTAAGAAGATGTTGAACTCCTTCCTTGACGCACTCGCATTTAATTGTCTGAAACAGTACACCCAACAAGATAGTCAGCAAGGAGGTTTCACATAAATCTTCGTGCCATTGGGTATAGGGGAAAAACTCTTGTCCCCCATGCCCTACCTGACTTTTCCAGTTATCCAGTTCAGTCAGGAACTCTCAAAATAGCTTGGGTAATACCAGCTAATTAATTCTCAACAAGTTAAATTTAATGACAAAATTTACCAGAGATAGAACTTTGGAATGGAGGTATAGTAAGCGCTCACTGGATACCGTTATAGATGATTGTGTTCTAGGTTGAATTTATTTATCGCAATCTCAGATTAATATTTTTTAGCTGTTAAATCAGGAAAATTAATTCAGCGATTTGATTTATACTTTTAGATTCGTCTAAATATCAAAAAAAGTTTTATTGTATGTCCAGCCTGAGTCCAGACATGGTTCGTATCTATTTGCAAGAGATTGGTCGTTACCCAATGCTAACCGCAGACCAAGAAATTGCTTATGGCAGGCAGGTACAGCAAATCATGGCAATTGAGCAAAGAAAAAATGAACTCACCCAACAACTAGATCGTGAGCCAACAATGGTCGAATTAGCTGTTGATGTTGACAAAAGTGAATTGGAAATAGCTCAAATACAAAATCTTGGGCAACGAGCCAAACAAAAAATGGTGACAGCAAACTTGCGTCTGGTGGTTTCGATTGCCAAAAAATATACTAAGCGCAATCTGGAATTCTTAGATTTGCTGCAAGAAGGGGCAATAGGTTTACAAAGGGGTGTAGAAAAATTTGACCCCAATCGCGGCTATAAGCTTTCCACCTACGTATACTGGTGGATTACGCAGTCAATCACACGGGCAATCGCAGAGAAATCCCGTACTGTACGCTTGCCAATTCATATCACCGAACAACTCAACAAAATTAAGAAAGTACAGCGAGAATTATTTCAGACACTGGGTCGTCCAGCCAGTGTTGTAGAAATTGCTGAAACTTTAGACTTACAACCAAGCCAGATTAGGGATTTTCTCAGCAGTTCAAAGCAGCCAATTTCTCTAGATGTAAAGATTGGAGATAACCAAGACACAGAACTTAGTCAACTTTTACCAGATGAAGGCATATCTCCAGATGAACATGTCACCAAAGAACTTTTACGCCAAGACATCAATAGTTTATTAGAATCACTCAAACCGACGCAACGTGAAGTATTAATTTTGCGTTTTGGGTTAGAGAACGATCAAGAACTAACTTTAGCTCAAATTGGAGAGAAGTTGAATGTCAGTAGAGAACGAGTTCGCCAAATTCAGCAGCAAGCAATCACTGTTCTACGTCGTCAAGAAACTGAAATTAAACAGTATTTAGTTTCCTGAAGGATACCAAAAGATGATGTTTTAGGGACTAATTAACTGAAAAGTAAGTTCTACATTGGATAAGACTTTGGAATAATTGGTATCTCAAGATCCTGATTTGAATCAATTAGCTAAAGGCTTGAGAAAGGGAGAGGAAGAGTAATTTTTAAACATAGTTTTGCAATGGGGAATCGCCCCTATTGTCACCCTGACTTTTCACTCTAAGTACTGAAACCCCGATCAAGACTTGGGTCAGCGAAGCGAGAAAGTAAATATTGGATTGCCCAGGTGCGATCGCTTTGCGACAACAATGACAGCAGTCGCATCAAGCGAGCGCTTACTGCGACTGAGCGGATAGCGCCTTGCGGTAAACGATTTTGTCAGCGCCCGCTTGATAGAAGTCGCGTATCCGTGCTTCTTCTTCATAACCGCACTTGCGGTAGAACGCTCGCGTGCGCTCGAAGTCCGGCGTACCTGACGTTTCCACCAGTAGTACACGCCCGCCGCGTCTCATCAATGTTTGCTCAACGTAGCGTAGCAGGGTCGCACCACGTCCTTGTCCTTGTCGGTCAGGTCGGATAGCAATCAACTGTAGATTCCACGTCTGATCAGTCATCCGTTCCATCTCACAGTAAGCGACCCCAACCGCCCCATTGTCATCGTCGGTAATCCAAAAGCGTTCAGCTTTGCCGTCTAGTAGAGAATCGCTATCGCTGCTACAACCGAAGTAATCGGACAACATTTCGCCAAGCTCCTCAAGTTGGTTTGGTTGGAACAATCCGGTTGCTTCGGCTAAGGCAATCAGCGCGGTTGTGTCATCGGGCATGGTCGGTCGAATCATTGCGAACTCCGTGTGTAAAACAGGTTAGCCTTTGGAAGAAATATCACAACAGTTGTTATAAAAGAAATATCACAACAGTTGTTATGTCAATAAAACATAACAACTGTTGTGATAAGATGTCAAGAGACTTGTTTCATGTTGCTATAAACCGAGGAGAGCTATGAGTTATGACGCTCGCCGTATTGAAGTAACTAAAGCGGCATGGCGGGTGATTGTCCGTGAAGGATTGGATCGTGCCAGTATGCGAGCGATCGCGCAAGAACTTGGCTCTTCGACCGGGGTTGTTACCCATTACTTTCGAGACAAAGAAGAACTTACCCTATTTGCCCTGGAACAGGTGTTTGAAAACGTCCTAGAGGATATGAAAACCTGTGCCGAGGGACAACAAGGAATTGACAGACTAGCACAGATGATTTTTGTGGCTCTACCTCTGGAGGACATTGACAAAGCGGATTGGAAGGTTTGGGTGGCATTTTTGGGCTATTCTATTGGGCGCGATCGCCTTGTTCAGGAACACCGAAAACGCTATGACTTTTTACGGCAGATTATTTGTCAAGAGTTAGCTAACTTACAAAAAGCCTTGGTAATTCGAGCCGATCTTGATTTAACCCTTGAAGCCAATGCACTTATTGCCCTAGTGGATGGGATTGGCACTAGTGTTGTCATTTGTCCTGAGCAGTTCTCCGCAGATCAACAAAAATATCTTGTGCTACGACATATCAATGCTTTAATTGCATCATCTTGAATACTAACGGTCAAACTTGAGTTATTGGGTATCCTCTTTATCTTTAGAGGTTTCCAGGAAATAACGTACACCCATAGGTATAAAATCTGGGTGTAAAAGCGCCTATAAGGGAGTTATAGCGGTTAGTACAGCAATAATTTCAATCCCCTTTTTGAACCAACAATTTCCCAGACACCCCAGCCGTAAAATTTTCTCCCCTCTGGGTATGACTGCCCTTTCATGCTGTTGAACTAATTCAGGAAAGAACTGAAGTAATGTTCTGGCTGGATCTGGTTGCCCATTGCCTGGGTGCAAATGGGTCTTTAGCCATTCGGGAATCATGCCCAGATTGCCGCCACTAACAGGTTCTCCAAAGTTATTAGGGTTGGCTTTAAAATATTCTCCACTAGCAACATTCATTTTGCGTAGACCACCAGCGCTAACCGCTTGAGCTACACAGCCAATAAAGTTAACTGATTGCTTAAAGGTGTCTGCCAGGCCAGCCGTAGCTTTACCGACTACGCTTGTCAGGTTGGAGCCATGCAGCACGATAATTAATGTACCACCAGATTTAGCGAAGCGAGAAAGTAAATATTGAATTGCCCAGGTGCGATCGCTCTCCTCTAACAATGACAGCAACCGCATCGCTTCATCAATTACTAGCAGTAAGTTTTTATGGGAGTAAGGTTCGCTTCCATCTAAACCCTTAAGAAATTTCAATAAATCACGAGCGACGAGTTCATCAGCCCCATCCGCATCTTGATCAGGGAACTTTTGGGCAGAAGTTAAGTTGCAGGCAAATGGGTAAACGTCTACCCCAGCAGTAAAGTATTGGGTGTTCAATACGGGGTCAAGTGCTGTAGATAATGTTGCCAAGATTGCTGCTAAGGTTCCCTTGCCACCTCGCTGAGTACCAGCTATCGCAATGACTTGGGAACTCATCATATCTTCTACTTGAAAACCACTTTTCGTTAAAGCAGCGATGAGTGCGTTTGCCCTATTAATTAGAGGGAGATTAATTAGAGTGTCTGGTACAAGCCCATCAGCTGATGGCTGTAACTCTGCCGGTCTAGAAAGCTCCGTAGCTTGGTTCATCTTGCCAACATCTACTTGTGGCGATTGAAACTGTTTGATATCTACGGTTGGTGGTAACTGGACGTTTGCCTGTGCGATCGCACTTATCTCCGACCGATTCACTCGGCTGTCAATCGTCACATCCTGTAAATGGAGAGCCATACTTTCATAAGTGGGTAGCTGACGACCCAAAAGCTTGCCAAACCAGCCAAACATCCAGCGATAAGCATAAAAACGTTTTCCTGGTTCAACTTGCGTTAAATACTGGACAATATTTTCAAACTCAGCATGAAGAAAGGCGTACTCTTCTGCTGATTGTCGTTCTAGGAATTTAACGGTATTGGCAAGATGATCCGCTTGATAATTGCTCCTAGCATCATAATCCCCGGCACGAGCTAGAGCGTCTACAAAATTACCACGTACAAAAGGCAAGGGGGCAATCTCCTTGGTTCTGTTGGAATGTTCGACAACAAACCATAACCACGCAGCACCGCCAATTAAACCACCAACTAGTGCCAGTGGGTTGACCGCATAACAAACCGCTCCGATCCCAGAAGCCACCAAGCCAAGTACACGGGTCATGTCTGCTTCGTTCTCAGAAACTCGTGCCATTTCAAATAATCCATCTTTTCTCTCTTGCAGCCATTGGGCGATATTCCCGGCTTCCAAGTGAGACAAATTAGGATATTGCGATCGCAAATATTCAGTTTCTTTAGTTGTAATTTTTGGGATATTGTTACTTTGCATAAAAGAAATGCCCTGTTGAGTAGTGAGTGCCGCTCAATGAAGAGGCTCTTGGTTGGGGGCAGGGAGCGGGGGGAAATGACCCCAACATCGAGCCGTGAAATGAAGAGGGAAACACGGGTTTGAGTCCCCCAATAATAGTTAAGTAGTTATCGAACAGGGGGGGGTCGAATCCCAATTCTTTTCTATCTCCCCTGCTCCCTGCTCCCTTGCCTCTTTGTTGAGCGGCGCTCACTTTAATCTTTGGTCAACCGCCAAATAGCGAACCCAATTTCACCCGCCATCATTGTGCCGATGTTAAATAAGATACAGCCCAAAATCATGAATGGGGCTGTAAACTCAAATGGGTTACGAGCTGCAAAGGTGGTGATAATATCGAACACCCAAACCGCAATTACAACTAGTCCAGCGCTAGAGCGATCGCGTATACCTGCGGTCTTGTAGTCCGCCCAGAGTTGGCCTACCAAGTCAATCTTGCCACTAGGCTTGGTTTCAAGCTCATAAACCATGTGGTCTTGAAGTTCCCGTCGTGCTGAATCTGGGTTTTTACCGCGTAGGGCGTGGGCTTCGATTACCTGAACACCTACAGAAATTATGAATGCTAGGTAAAAAAATGGGTTGAACAGTGCAAACGGCACATTTAGCCAATTCCAAGTCGGCTCAAACCAGGGTAAAACAGGGGGACCAGTAAAGATTAATTGCCAAGTTGAATCAGCACTAATTACAGAACCACCAATAAATAAAATCCCGCCAACTAACGCACGACCTGCACCACCGTTAGCAACAAACTGATTAACGATAGCAGCTGCGGCCCGAATGGGTAAGCCGACAATCATCACAACAGCCTTGGCACAAAAATCAATGATTTCACCAAGCGATCGCTTCTTATCTTTAGGCTTACTATCGCTGTTGCTAGTGCTGCTACTTTCTGCACCTAATCCCATTATTTCCTCCTACTTTGTTTGATATTTTGAACACTTTTACAAATCCCTTTAGCTTTGTGCTTCCACTTCCAAATTCCTTCTTCAATTCGTCCAATACACCTGCCCGTCGCATCAAAAACATCAACAATCTCATCATCTTGATAAAGGGTTGTGTCTGGTCTGGGATTGCGTTTAGCGCTATCAAAGTAATTGGTAATTCTCAACTTGCGACTTGTGGGCATGACTCCCGCCTCATACAAGGCATCACTGGTTTTTGCCCGTTCTTCTATGCGGGAACGTTCTAATTCTTCTGAGGCTTTTAGCCGTTGAAGCTCTGCATAAGCCCCCAACTTGGGTACTAAGGGGATGATTACAGGCAATATGCAAATGCCAACACCAGCCAAAGCTAAGTACAGTTGTTTCTTATACATGAGATTGCTGTGCTATAGCGCGTTCTTAGACATATCTTTAATGAGGCGTTTCATGTTTCACGCTGTTTCACGAGCCTGAAACAGCGTGAAACAGTGCTGTGAAACAGTTGGATGAAACACTACCCTTCATAACGGCTTTTGAGTAAGAAATTGACTGGTGTTTCATGTTTCACGCTGGGGGAATGCTGTTTCACGAGCCTGAAACACTGATGAAACCGTTGAAACAGTTTCATGAAACAGTTGTGTGAAACAGTTGGATGAAACACTACCCTTCATAACGGCTTTTGAGTAAGAAATTGACTGGTGTTTCATGTTTCACGTTGGATGTTTCACGCGGGGGAATGCTGTTTCACGCCCTGAAACATTGATGAAACCGTTGAAACGTTTCATGAAACAGTGCTGTGAAACAGCTTTATGAAACAGAAACACTCCCGCCCATCACTGTTATTTTGATGCCCGTCCCAGAAAAGTCAATCCTGCACCAACAAGTAATCCCAACGGTATGAACATCCCACTACCAATTAATCCAGTAGCAACAACGCTACCAACGAGATATGCACTGCCACCTAAAGCGCCAACAATTGAAGTAGCAAACAATCCTGTACTGAGAATATCCATAACCTGATTTTTCCTTTGATGAGTTAATAGTTCTTGAAGTAATCGGATTTCGGCAACAGTGGCAACAGTTTCATTTTGAATTTGTAGCAATGCTGCTACTGTTTTATAAGCTTCTAAAATCGGATCTGTGTCCCCATCGAAGAAACTCTCTCCCGTAACAAATTGAGTCGCGCTTTGAGTTGTTCCTTTTTTTGAATCGACTTCCCCAGCCTTGTTGAGGCTTCTTCTGCCAAATTAATCAAACTCTGATCTATCTCGGTAATCTGGTTATCAACTTCCAACATGGATTGTTCAGCAAAGGCATCCAACACCGTCCCCTTAGCTCCAATCAAGGATTCCATGAACAACAAAGCTCCTGTAACACCAGTTGATGCACCCAAAATCTTAGATTGCTCATTTTGGACGGCTATAGCACCAGAAATAGTCTCTTTATCAGCCGCAGTTAACTTGTATGAGGCTTGTTGAATTGCCTCATCAGCTTTGGTGATTGTGGCTTCAGGTATATTTGCTACAGGTGATTGTTGAGGCTGTAATTTCTCACTATTGGTAATATCTCGAAATCTAGCTAAAATCTCCTCTGGAACTGGTGAATCGACCGTCCATTTTTGCTCTGGATATTGACGGCGTAATTCATCAACTATCTTTCCTGGTACTTTATTGAGAGCTTGTGCAAATTCTTTAACGATCATGATTTACGCTCCTAAAAACTTTTCGGGGTGATTTTTTAATTCAATTGCCACCTTCTTCAAAGAACCTTTGGTTAAAACGTAACTTCTAATTCTTTGAAGCACAGGTAAATGCCAGTTTGTCAACTTCGCTCGTCCGTTTAGCCCTCCATTATCTTCGTCCCGAAAATCCTCAAATTCTGGTAAGTACAAAGAAGCTAAGTCTAAATACTTTTGGAACTGTCTAATTCCAACTGATGGCTCCAATTTCTTGGCTGCCTCCTCTCGTGTTAACAATTCTTCAACTACACAGCTTCCCTGAATTAACAATGGTTTCGGCTCCTAGAGTTCCGACTGAGTTCCGGCTGAATTCCGATTGAGTTCCGACTGAGTTCCGGTTGAGTTCCGATTGAATTCCGGTACTGCTAATACTAATAATAAAAAAACCACCTACTGCTGGGGAGGGTTTTTCTAATTGCTTAGTGTTTGGGAAACACTAACTTCTTGATAAGTAACTATGAATCGCTCCAAAATGGTTAAGTATATAGGGCTTTGGTTCGACAAATCTCGAGCTACTTTCATCAGCTAACCAGTTTTTTAGTGCCTCGACTGAGTAACCTGACAAACGACTCATTTGGTAAGTCGAAAAATTATGAAGTTTTTTAAATTCTTTAGGATGTATTGGCTTAATACCAATATTTTTCATGATTGCTCCTACTATTTGTGAAGCTATTGTGGGAGTAGTCCATTTTTAACGTACCATACCGCACAAAGATTTGCAAACATAACGTAAACTGCCGTACTATCTTTATATTATTTCTCTGTTGTGTATGCCGAAACCAGGATTTAAAACAATCACAGTACCGGACTGGATTGTTGAGGAAATTAAGAGACAGCCTGACTATAAAGGGAATCAAGCTGCCACTTTGGGGGCGCTCGTTAGGGATGGTGTTGCGGCTCGTGGCGGAGAATTGGAAAACCCAGCAATATTCGTTGCACAAGTACTGAATCACTTACCTAATTGGGAGCGGCGCGAATCCTGGGAGTTGGCGCTGACTATTTTAAGTTGGTTGCAAGAAACAGAGCATAATGCTGATTGATCGGATTGATAGAATTGGTTCATAGGTAATTTTGGTGTAATGCTTCCTTTGGTAAAACTAATTTGCGGTCAAGATAACACGATTGTGGAAGGAGATTTAGTAGAGCTAGCACAAAAGCATGTTGATGATTATGCCAACAAGTGGAAAGAACAATTACAATTGCACGGGCAATCAGACAAATTTTGGGACTGGGATTTTAAACTGGAGTTTATCATTAATAGACAAGCAAACCGTGAAGGCTATGCGATTGAATACGAAGATGAAACTCAAGGGTTAATGCTGATTGAAACTCAAATGCACGGTTCTCGCCTAGTAGAGGGTAGACGCTTGGTATACATTGATGGCATAGCTACCGCACCTTGGAATCGGGCATACATACAACGTCCCCCCAAATTAAAAGGTGTTGGAACTGCATTTTTGGCGTTTGCCAGAACTCGCAGTTCACAGCTAGGGTATAAAGGTAGAGTAGGATTACATTCACTACCGGGAGTAGAAGAATTTTATGATAGCCAAGGCATGATTGATGCCGGAGAGGATGAAGATTATGATGATCTAGTTTATTTTGAGTATGGAGTTTTTCGTTCTCCTGAATGAGATAGGAAAGGGAAGTAAATGAGTCAGCAGGAAAAGAGTGATAATCAAAGCACCTTTAACCAAGAAAATGCAGTAAATCCAATGGGTTTATTATTTGATGAAGAATGGTTAAGAAAAGCTGTTGAAGCTGAGGATAAAATTGTTGGCAACATTGGGGCTGGATTAGATTGGGGTTCAGCATTCGGCTCCTTAATGCTCAATCTCGAACTTTGGGGACGTTTCACAACTTTACGTATTTCTCTAAATAGAGAAGTGCGGTTACTGCTGAATAATTGGAATTTAGGCACAGCTACGAAAATTGCGGTAAAAACTGCAAGAGAGAGAATACTTGAAAAATTTAGATTGCCGACACCAGAGGTAAAAGAATACATACTTGATACTCTGGAAAATGATGAACTTTATGGTGAAGAATTTATTTCTAATCGTGAGATACTGCGCGAACTGCTTGGGTTGCTATTAAAACAAGAAGATTGGGAAACCATTGCAGCAGTTGCAGCAGATTCGTTAAAGAAAGAAATTATACATCAAGCTGTTGGTGAAAAAATTTCAGCATAAGTTAATTCTCCGCTTTCCTCCCGAACCTCCTCTACTTCACGCTATACAATCTGCCCTCCCAATTCCCGGCGCTTGCCTAATTAATCAGTGAATACATATCGGGCTTGCACAGCGCACTGGCGCTCTTTGTTGTACCGCACTTGCACACCACGGAATTGGTACAGTTTGCATGTCGGTTAATACAATATTTGTCATTAGATTGATATGCTGCCTTTCAATCTTTAGCATCTTGCTCTAGATACTGGCGCACTCCCGCGCTCATTGCTAGGAGGTTTGGTTGTATATTTTTCGCTAAAAAATCTTCGACTACATGAGCAATTGTACTTGTGAGAAAGAATGGTACTCCCTTAATTTTTTTTGGGTCAATCACTAGCTCACCACGGCTTTCAATTACTGTATTATTGTCGTCTGACAAAAAGCGATTTTTGCCAGAACACTTAACTGCTTCTGTGAAAGAATGAGTTTCAATCCGCCATTCAACTGTAAAATCAGCCTGATTCCAGGTATTATATTCTTTCCAAGAAAGCATATCTTCACTGAGCAGAACTCGTGCTGCTGCTGGAATTTCACTGCCACCGTGCCAGTCATTGACAGTATAAACATTACTACCTACTTCCCTACGTGATAAAAGTGTGATGTGACGCACGTTTGGCATATAGGGAACTAGCTCAACCAGTTTGTCCCGATAGCTAGCATAAACCAGGGAGCGTGGAAAAGGAATTTGAGTATCAGCACAGATGAGCATTAATTAATACCATATCTAAATATAGACAGAAGGGAAATTACCAAGAGGTTAGCGATGGCGTAACCGCCCACCGAAGGTGATCGCAACTGAGGTGTTTTTTTGGTTGATTCGCCTGAATTTTGGTTAACTATATTTTACTGTCGTATCGGATCACAAAGCGGCACAAAAAAGCAGCATGGTCTGCCGTGACATCTAAAAGCCTTACTATGTATAGATGTCACAGAAAGCGGCAAGATGAAGTCAAACTCTAGAACCCTTGCTATTAAAGGAATGTCACAAAAAGCGGCATGGTGAAATTATGAATTTGGTGTCACTTGAAAGCACTCAAAGCGATACAGAATGGGTGTCACGCGAAAAGCGGCCCACTTGACGAAAAAAAAAATAGGGATGAAAAAAAGCTCCGTTTTTGGGGCTTTTTATGAAGTGGGATCGACAGCCTCTGATGCTCACCGAACGCCTGCTTTTAAGTGTGGGATTCCCTACACCCTATCCCTACAAGCTTTTCATGACTGATGCTGAATTTTATTTCCCAAGCTTTCTATTTTTTATTTTGCAAGTTTTTCTTCTTATTTTGTTTAGGGCACTGGATATCGACCATCAACCCATGCTCAAATACAATAGTGTGTTTTGGATCTGCTCCATCAGAAAGGAGAGTTTTTTTCTTTTTACTCATCAACTTCATTTCCTTGATTGTGTTCTCGAAAAAATGAAGTTGATAGCCACAATCACACTCAAATGATGAAGGGAATAATTCTTTGGACATAAACTAATCAAAGTGAAGTTTCTTGCTGTTTCAGCTAACTTAT
This sequence comes from Nostoc sp., assembly GCF_054880495.1. NCBI lineage: Bacteria > Bacillati > Cyanobacteriota > Cyanophyceae > Nostocales > Nostocaceae > Nostoc > Nostoc sp. The sequence goes on along the minus strand of NZ_JBTYKD010000017.1, from coordinate 21,716 downwards.
TTGAACTGGGAATGAAAACTTACTTACCAGTTCGGTAATTAACTTAACGATTAACAGTACTCATATCAGGGTAGCGTAAGCCTGCGGTAATCCCTTTTGGTGCAACTGCCTCAATTTGAACGAGTTCATCTGAAGTAAGAGTCATGGAAGTAGCTGCAATGTTTTCCTCCAAATAGGTGCGTCGCTTTGTACCAGGAATTGGGATAATATCTTCACCTTGAGCTAATAGCCATAAGAGAGCAAGTTGGCTAGGTGTGACTTGCTTTTGTTCAGCGATTTCCTTGACTTTTTCCACTAATTGCAGATTCAGCAAAAAATTCTCCCCTTGAAAACGAGGATGATTTCTACGGGCATCATCTGGTGCAAGGTCTTCAGGACAGGTGATGGCTCCCGATAAAAATCCACGACCAAGCGGACTGTAAGCCACAAAACCAATTCCTAACTCTCGTACAGTAGATAAAATTTCATCTTCTGGGTCGCGGCTCCACAAAGAATACTCTGTTTGAAGTGCAGTAATTGGGTGGGTTGCCTGCGCCCGTCGAATTGTCGCTGGAGCAGCTTCGGAAAGTCCTAGATAGCGCACTTTACCAAGTTTGACTAACTCTGCCATTGCTCCTACGGTATCTTCTATTGGCACATTAGGATCGACCCGATGTTGATAATACAGGTCAATTGTCTCAATCCCCAGCCGTTTAAGTGAAGCATCACAAGATTGATGGACATATTCTGGACTGCCACTAACGCCTTTCCAACCGCCGTCTTCAGTACGGACATTACCAAACTTGGTTGCTAATACTACTTTGTCTCGACGATCAATAATTGCTTTGCCTACTAATTGCTCGTTGGTAAACGGGCCATACATATCAGCAGTGTCGAGGAAATTTACCCCAAGTTCTAATGCACGGTGGATAGTAGCGATCGCCTCAATTTCATCACGACCGCTGTAAAACTCAGACATTCCCATGCAACCAAGTCCGATCCTTGAAACTTCCAATCCTTGATTCCCTAGCAAAACACTTTTCATCTAATAGTCTCCTAATCAGTGATCAGAAAAATAAACCCTTCAGCATTATCCCTTTCCCTCTGAACAAGTCATCTATTAGAAGAAGTACTTCTTGGTAGAATAATAGATACGCCCGAACTGCAACTAGGATGCGGTTCAGGGACACCTGCTAAACCAAAAGCCAGCCTCGCTGTGAAAGAGCAGGTATTGTGATGTTGAAATAGTTCGGTTTCTTTTGCCCAAAAACCAGGAGAGAGCCACTTAAAGTAGTGGAAAAGGCGAAAACTGCAATGGCACAATTGAGGATCAACTGTTTTTTGTTCATCGTTATTTTTTCGGCGGTTCGTATTTGGATAACAAAGCGCTGAAGTCGTAAATCGTTACTGTTGGCTTTGGCTTTGGCTCTGGTTCAGGTTTTGGTTTCGACTCTATTACGAGTTCAGGATTGCCCAAACCAATTGCATTTTTAATTTCGTGTTCCATGACTGGATTCTCCTTGTTGATAAAATTGCTCTACCTGCTCGATTGCGTTGACTATATCTCCCAAAATATTGAACGGATCATTTAGCACCACATCGTTTGAGGTAGAAAAATGTTCTGACGATTGAATTTTACGATAATCTCGACTACTCCCCACAAGCCGCAATGTATATTGACAACCCTGTAAGATAGTCCGAATCTCTGATGTGGTCAACTTAATTTCCATCGTTATTTATCTCCCGAAAATTTATCTTGTTGAATATTCAAACTTGCTCCGACTAAAAAACTCCCTAAGAAGGCAGAAAAACTTACCAGCATTGCACCCAAGCAAATATTTTTCTGCTGCTGCCAACCAGAGATAATTATGTTGGGATTATTAGTCTCGATAATCTCCATTCCCCAACACCCCATTGCTCCAACTCCTGAAAACCCAGTAATCAGCAGAGAGATAATTGCAGTTGTTTCTATGATGCGGTCGATAAAAATCCTGGGGTTGAATCTTTTTCGAGTCCGGCGAAGAACTAATTTACTACGAGTATTTGAAGGCAAAGATGATTGATGGGTTACTTTCTGGGTTTTCACTTTTCATCCTCCAATTCAACAAAAAATCCTGCACCAGTATTATTAATCTTCACTTTTTTTTGATTGACCAGTGTTTGAATCACTCCCAGGCTAAATTTGATACTGCACAATCGTGCGCTACCTCCACAGCGTCGGAGGTATTGTAAGCATTGGTGTGACTGGTCATTAGAGGTGGGGTAAGTTGATTTTCTCGGCATAATCTTGACTATGACTCTATGATTTGTAAATGATGTGCATTGAAAAAAATTCCTTGGCCAGGGGGCATGTCTGGGAAATGAACACAAACCATGCTGTGTCCTGAATACTGGATGACTGTACCTGTTTGCCCTAACCGTGGGTCTTTTTCTGTCAGTGCTTTAATAACTTTGACAACTGAATTAATTGGTGGGAGATTGGACATTTTTAATCTTTTATTAGTCAGCTTGTTATCAATTAGTAATTTGAGTTTTCGCCGATACCATATTGCCATTTTAGAAAACTGACGGGAGTACAGATTTCCTGCCAATCACAAGCTCCCATTGGTGCATTCCAATCCTGTCGGTATTCCTCTCCAAAATACCCCAGTCCCCAATGCCAATCGTCATATTCCGGCTCCGACTCCCATCCAAACTAGAGAGCAACATTCACTTTAATCAGGTACAAAAACTTAATCATCCATCCGCCACTGTAATCAGAAATAAAATCGTAAAAGTCTCCTAGAAAGCGTTCATTTGTTAATGCAATTAAATCCATTCTTGACCAAAGATTCATCTTTTAAAGTTCCTTTTTAATTTGAAGTATGATTTGTCTTTTCAATTGAGTTCAGGTAATTGTGCAAGCGCTCCCTCCATCCATGCTTGAATTGCTTCCATCTCAGAAACACCTCGCAATACAGCATCGATTACCTGTTTCTGATAAGAATTAACAGCATGATCAGGATGTCCAAACTTATTCCCAGCCCAAGCCAAACACATAGTTTTTACTAGTTCGTCAATCTGAAGAGGATCAAGTTCACTCGGACTAGTCACATTTCGAGAATGCAGCCACTCTTTGACTAAATCCAACGGATAATTTAAAAGTGTGCGAACTTCTTTGACTCGCAAATCTTTTGGGCTGATTGATGGTGCAGTTACAACTTGTTTTGTTGGCTGGACTCTATACTGTTGATTGTCTTTGCGGGGTCTAATGTTATTCTGTGGTTGTTTAGGCTTTTGAGGAGTAGTTGCGCCTTCAGCATCATTATCTTCATCTGCCGTGACTGATAAAATTGCACAAACCGCATATCGTCGTGCATAAGTTAATGCTGCGCCAAACTTCTGAGAATCACTAATTTCGGGAAGAGGATAAGTGCTGGTGATATTTTCCCCAGATTCATGAAAAATATGAGTCCGTAGTACGGTTTTACCTTCAAATATTTCAGTAGTTTGAATTATTACTAATCCATGTTTACTGAGTCCGGGAGTGACAGCATCCAAGACAGCATCTAAGGTTGCATATTTACGCTTGTAGTGAGGATTAGTACCGTCTTTTTGAATGGGGTTAAACTCTGTCTTTGCCTTGATTAAAGCTTTGATTAATTCTTGCATTATCCGGCTCCTCTTTACCAATCACTTTCATTGACATCACCAGACACTTTTTTGTTAGACTTAGCTTTATTTATCTGAAACTCTGAAGCTTTCAAGACAGGCATTGCCGCTTGTTTTACTGAAGCTTTGGCTTGGTGATATAGGAATTGTGTTACTCCATCCGCGTCTTCCCCATCCTCGACTTGCGCCCAGAGAGAGCAGCCTATTTCCAGTGATTCGTAGTCGCCGAGATTGAATTTTCTAGAGTAGCTAACAGATACAGTTGTGAATTTCATTTTGGTTATCAATTTTCTTCGTTAGTATCAACCATTTCAATACTGAGTATTTGACATAAATCGCTAGCTTTCACACCAACAATTCCTGGTTGAATTTCAGTAGCTAATTCCTCAATCATTGAATGAAAGCCAGGGTCTTTATCATTGATTTCAACCTCAATCAAACCTGCATTATTTGATATAACAGTCGCCCAACTTGGCAAAGTTTGAGGAATATTGGTTGCATAGAGTTTCATGGTTCTAACTCCTGATTAAACTTGATCTCAACGATTTCTTCGACACAACCCATTGCCTCACCCAAGTAATGCAGAACATCGCCCAAGTGAGTTGCGGCTTCTGGGTCAATCTTTTTATCAGCAATCAACAAAAGCCAGTTTTCGTTTTGGGCGATCGTCTGAATCTTCAGATAGCACGAATTGAACTGGTTCAGTATTTCTATCGGTTCCATTGGTTTATCCGATGAGTTGTGTTGTTCTATTTGGATAAAATTTAGGTTTGCTCCTTGCCACATAGGTGGGTCTGTCCTGCCCACCCGTTTCCTTACGCTGCAACCAAATGTTTCGTTTGTGGAACGTACCTTTTCAGACGCTCCCAATCCTCACTCGTGAGCGAATCGAATTCTTTATCTAACAACTCTTCTTCTGTGGGCGCTTGTTCTGTAGTCGCTTTTGATACCTTTGCCACGTTCATGAAGTCGTCTAGTCCAACTGCTGCATCCAATGCTGCGGCGTATCGAAGAGAATCCACTCCGTTAGACCAGTGCGTAAGGTGTTGAAATATCACCCCAATCATCGAATCAGCTTTATACACTCGATAATTTCTGGGGCAAGCTCCATTAACGTAAACCAGTTTGTAACCAGGGATTTCCATGACCTCTGCATTGGGGTCGGTTGGAGGTAGGAGTATTTTCTCTAGAGGATTATCCGACTGGGCTTCTTGAAGAGGAAATGGGCTAATCATATTGCAATATGCCATGATGATTTCGATTGTTTAAATTTGTTATGAAGGCGATCACATTTCTCTTGGTGTGCAATCGCCTTTCTCACTTGCAGCAACTAAGCCGCTACTGCCGTTCGGACTCCCAACAACGCAATCACATCTTTTGCACTGCCAGCAACCCGATTCACCCCGTACTGTCTTGGTCTTGCGTACCAGCCTTGTTGATTGCACCCGACGAAGCCGACAAAATGCCCGTCTTGGTAGAGTTTGGTGCTGAATCCTAACCAATCGATTTCGCCGTGATACAGACCAAAAACAGCGCAGGCTTTTTCCAGTTCATCGCTCAATCGTTCGTTTCGTTCTCTCGGTGTTTCTGGCAGGGTCGCTTTTACTTGCGCCACTCTTGTAGCGAACCAGTTGCGGTCGAAGGGTAGCCGTCCGCCTTCCACAAACTGCACCCATACTGTGATTCCGCCTTCAATCCAGATAGTACGCACTGATTCGGGTTCCACTTCGATAATCTCGCCAATGATGCGGCGATCTCTGCTGGTGAGAGGATCTTGGGTGGGGGCTACAGCTTCGGCTTGGGTTTCGAGGTGGCTGTATAGTTCTGCTTGGGCTGTGGCTTGCTCATCAACAGAAGAACTAGGAATTGCTTGCTGTGTTAGTGTTTCGTAAGTCATAATATTGATCTCCATTCAGTTGGATAAAAAGCGATCGCAGAAGTTGTCCAGACCGAGCGATCGCTTTTGTTATGTGTGCAAACAACGTTGTGGTTTTGCACAATGCTCTCACAAAGATTTGGCGTAGCCATCAAAGCTAGTTGCTAAGAGCATTATCAAGACAGCAGACAGCAGCATCAGGGGATGTGTAAGGAAGTGCTGTGTTCGTCAGAGGACACTTTACTGAATTCAGCTTTGCTGTAAAATCTTTGATTTCTAGACGAATGGCACTAAATAACCAGTTTTTTAAGACTTGGTAGGTCATCGAGATCATCTTCGTTGGCTTGAGCATTACAAGTTTGGCTGACGGCTGCTAGTCCCGGTGGCACTTGGTTTTGTGGTTAGTTGAATGAGTGAATGTTTGGTAAATTGGCTTGCGAACCCTTGATTGCCTTCGGGTGTAGACGGTTCGTTTTTCTTACCCTCATGTACACAATATTAGTACACCTATTAGTAGTAGTCAATGAGGTAGTAGTTACTTTTAGATAGAGATTTGTAATACTACTATTGGTTGCACATAAGCAACTCTAATACCAATAGATGTAAGTCCTATATGTTTACATCCAATAGTAGTACCACTATAATCGGAGTATTATTTGGAGAGGATGATTGTGTTTATCGCATTAAAAAAATTGAGAGAGGCTGCGGGTCTTTCTCAGAATGACCTAGCTAGAAAGACCGGTTATAGTCCTCAGTTCATCCAAAAAATTGAACAAAATAAGGTTAAATCACTCACATTAGATGCAGCAGCAAGATTCTGTGAAGCCCTTAATTGTAAGCCTGGAGACTTGCTTGAGGAAGGTGAGCCACCCAAAAGATTAAAGATAGAAAAAAGTGTCACGCTCAATTCTCAAGCAGAAACAGAGACTTTAACGAATAGAAGGAAAATTCTGGGCGAAAGTGCAGAAGTTGATCTATTATTTGCAGCGTAAAAGCTAAAAGCGACCGCCCGCCGACCAAAGCTATGCGATCGCCTGCTCAATCCGTTGATCACAAAGTGAGCTTATTACAATGCTGACACATTTTTGGGCAAACACCCTTCAGTATCTCCTCGGTTCACTTTGGTTAAACTGCAACACCCCAACTTTTAGGCATTTACCATACATAGTGGGCAAGAGATATGCTGACACTAGACAGAGAACAAACAACGGCACTTGATTATAGTGTTGTCAACAGCAGCATTCAGGAAACCTTTACCGCCATCGACCGATTTGAATGGCAAGCGGTAGATGAAATCCTTCAGATGAGGGAACAGCAGCTTTACCTGCAAGCTGGCTATAAAAACTTTGAAGAATACTGCCAGCGTGAGTTATACGCCTGGGGTGGATACCGACGAATCAACCAACTGCTAGGAGCCAAAAAGGTCATAGACGCAGTTGGTGAATTGGGCGGACACATCAAGAATGAGCGTCAGGCTCGTCCTTTACTTCGTTTAGTCAAGGAACCAGAGAAACTAAAACAAGCTGTAGCCATCGCTTTGGAAGAAAACCCCTCCCCTGGCGAATCAGACTTTGCTGCTGCCGCCAAAAAAGTGGTTCCTCAACTTCCACGCAAAAGGCAATCTATTCAGGAACCAATGGTTCCCAAAATTCAAGAACCAGTGGTTCCTCAAAAGGCCATTGTCACAGTTTCACAACAGTCACACCCAAGGTATGGAAAAGAAGGAACCATTGAGGCAGACGCACCGAATAACTATCAGCAGATTGTCACCTTTGCTGATGGTGAGAGGTTGTTGATCAACAATGCTGATTTAGATGCCGCTAGTGTCCCATTTTCCAGAGGGCGGAACTATCCACCAGAATATACCGAAGCGATCGCTGGTATTGAAGAACAACATAAGCTTGAGTTAGAGCGCTTACAGCAGGAATTGAGAATTGGGCTACAGTCAGAAGCCACAGCCAGAGCCGAAGAACAAGTAAGTGAGCAAATCTCATCCTTGCAAAACCTTTACAAGCAACAAAGGGAGCAAAACATCCAGTTACAGCAGCGATTGGATGAGATGGAAGGGTTACGAAAACTGGAGATTGAGAATCAACAGCTTAGGCAGCGCATTCAGGATTTGGAAAACGCGGTTCAACAGCGCCCTTCTCAAGAATGGGGAAATACTATGAGCCAACAGGCAACCAAAGCGTTGAACAAGCAGGTGAAACAGGCGTTAGAAAAGACAATTGATTTGCGATCGCTAGCCCAGGAACCCCCCAAGGAAAATGCCCAGGAATGCTTGCGGCTGATGGGCATGGCATTGAAGAATCTCGCCAGCGCAATGAACAATACCCAAGCGTTGGAAGCTGCGGCGATAATTCTGGGGAGTGAGCCGACACCATCTGCGATCGCATATCGAGCCGAGCAATTGTCAATGTTGCCACAGGCGGTTAGTGACATTAGGGCAGTGCTTGTAAAGCCGGGGTCTACTTGGCAGGACTATTGGGCAGTGGCGCAAGAGTACGAGGTGATTAAACAGGACTATTGGGCGGAACTTACCACGGAGGAAACAGAATTAATCGCTACCCTAGAAATTGCTTCTCAACCTCCCGTGATTCAAGTCGGTTCTATCGTTGCTTATGCTGACCCCTACTACACCCTATATAACGCCAGGGGTGAAGTCGTGGAGGATTTGGGCGAGGGCGAGGTGCTGGTTGCTTGGGATCACTGAAAGGATGAAGGTAACAAAACAAGTAAGTATTTCTTGAATGAGTTGCGATTCTAGCAACCTCAATAGGTTTTCAGTGTATTGGTAATTTTTTAGACAACTAAATACAAGTACCAAGCCCCGCAATCACAGTGGGGGAAATTTCCGTGTGTCAATATAAATAGGAGATTGTAGAATGACTACTAAATCTAAACAGTCCACTGGCTCAAAATTCAATCATCCTCACATGATCATCCCGTCAAAGGACACCACTTGGGCAGTTAATCAAAAATCATCTGTGCTGAGATTTTGGCAGCAGTGTTGGCTAGCTGACCCTTATGGCTCACGTTGGATGAAATTGGTGACTAATTTGAGTGACTCGGCTTTTAGATTGGGTAGAAGAGTTTTGGAAGCAGCCAGTTTATTTGTGTTTCGTCGTATTAGCATTGGCAGTGATGGCAGAACATCAGTATGGGAAGTGAAAAATCTGCACGGTGCGCGAGTTAAGGATTTTTGGCAGATTGAAAAAAATAAAGCGAATACCGCCTCAAATAAAGCGGATAACATTTCAATTCAAGCGAATACCGCCTCAAATAAAGCGAGTACTCGGACTCAAACCCAGTCAGAGCAAGCATTCCATCAAGTCTCACGAACTGCTCAGGAACACCTCACGAACTCTACAAAAGAGTTCGTGAGGTGTAACTCTGACACGCAACCCGTTATTTCGCACTGTGAGGAGGCGGCGATCGCGCCCTTGGGGGGCGCATCGCCTCTGTTTGTTCAAAGCGTGTCAGAGAAGGAGGAAGAGTTACCTGCTGTAACAGACTGCACATCGCTAACGCTTGTGGATGCTGTACCGAGTCAATCTACTTCGTTGTCAGCTAAAAACCAGGATTGTAGTGTTGAGCCGACAATCTCTCATGAAGGTACTGGTTCCGCCGCGCCGCCTGCCCAAATTGAAAAATCTTTAAATTCTGCGATCGCTAATCAAACTCAGGGGCAGGTAGAACAAAGTAATCCCACTTCGTTGTTAGTTGAAAATTCAGTTTCAGGTGGAGAAATGAAAGCGGATCATGAAGGCGAAGGTTCCGCCGCGCCTGTGCCAAATCCTGAAAAATGGTCGCATGAGGCTATTGTTGCAAGGGCAAATGCACGACCGGAGCGTATGCAAAAACTCAAAGTTGCAGCGAATTCGGGGCAGAATCCGGGGTTTGAATTTTTGCAGGAATGCTGGCAGAATGATCCGGCATTGCAGATTGTGATCAAGAGACTACTGGCGAAGTTTCCGCAGTGGGGAATTGCTTGTGTTGATGGGGTGTTGGTGGATTGGGAGAGGTAGCAATCACTCTATAGCAACTTTTTAAACACATCTACAGTACTGTGATCAATTACACTGCTACTATCTAAATGTAGTAGCTCATAAGATTATCCATCTACTGCATAACACATCATTAACTAACATTATCATCCAACACATCTACTAACAAAATGCTATTGAGTAAATTTAATTCGCTAGAGGCGAGAAAATAGCGGTCACTAAAAAGAGTTTCCAATTGGCTAAAAACCCTTCGACCAGCTACAGCTGCCCAAGGGAATGTTTCATATTGTGGAACGACAGGCATAACCAAACCTTTCGGTGTTAAACTCCTTCCTAAAGTAATTTGCCATGTAGCTGGGTCTTCTATCAGTTGTTTTCGAGTATCGTCTTCCAACTCTTCGCGCCAAAAATGAGGATAATCAAGCGGGACGCTAGCAACAATATTCTGTGTTTTCAAACTTTGTAGCGTTGAATATTCCCAAAGAGATTCTTCTTTCTCTCGAATTAGAATTTGGTGTAATCCCTTAGCTGGGCGTTTGAGTTTAGGTGGATATTTGCCATTCTTATCTTGATAAATTATTGCCAATAATCCTAAAAGCTGTTGACTATATTGTTGAATATTTTTACGCCAGCCTTCAAAACTAAATTTTTCCTCTGTATGGCGGTTAGACCAATCTTCTATCCAGAAAGGCCCAAGACAAGTTAAAGAATCAGGAATTACTAAATTTACATTTTCTAGAGATGGTAGAAGACGGCTTGAACTTCTAGACACCGCTTTGACAAAAGCCTCTAAAGTAGAATAATCTACAAAAGTTTATTAGGAGGTACACTTTGATCTAAAATTTCTACTTCATGATTTTGATAAAGAGCATCTTTACCCTCTATCAATTTATGCTTTAATTGACGCAAGAATGCTTTATCCTGTGCAAAAAATATTAATTGTTCTGCGCCTTTTTTTATCCCTCTTTTAATTTCTTTATAGGCATTATTTAATAATTTATCTTCTAATTGTTCTCGTATTGCTTGACGAATTCCTTGTTGTAAGTCAACTTTTATCTGTTTAGGTGCTATGGGTGCAAGGTGAATACTGTATTCAATATTAAGTTGAGAAGCTGGATAGCTATTAGTCATAATATGTAATACTGGGTGTTTTTTAAGCCCTATTTTGATATCAGTACCAGTAACGCGAAACGCTGCTTCCCCTTGAGTTGGACTAATTAATACTTTATCAGGAGCAGAATTTCCAGAGTTGAGATAACTATTAAGGACTATTTCATTACTTAAAGAGGCATCCGCAATAATCAGAATTACTTTAAATGGTGATTTAGTACCTTCAAAAGGTTCGATGAACTGTTGTTGTAACCATTTTGCTAGTTCATTAACAAATATCGCTCCTGTCCCATCACCAGCCAACTCATCAACCATTGCAATGACAGTAGGAATTTTTGTGCTAAAGTCACGGCGTTCTTGTTGTCCTGGTTTGGTATTAGCTTTTTTAGCAAATATATTTCCTAAAGCATCAATTGTAGTTGTTTGGTCGAGATGGCGATAACCTTGAATAGCCGCAGTCATTACTAACCGATTTACTTGAGGGTTTTCTTTTAGCAATTTACGGGCTGAACCAGTTAGAGTACGTAATACACCAGGACGATGTATAGATTGTACGCTGTCTTCTCTCTCATTGCGAGAACGTTTAAAACGGTTAGTAGTAACTATATTGCAATCAATTTCGTGTTCCTGCTCAGGTGTGAGGAAGATGGTACTACCATCGGGGTGCTTCAATTCAGTAATACCATCTACAACTACTGCGCTATCTACACATCGCTGTGTTTCACCTTTTTCCAATACTTGTTTTTCATACCACTTAGATACTGAACTAATTAAATTAGCATTAGTAGTAATGGTTAAAATACCACTTGGATTTCCGTCTTTTTTAGCAAATTTGGCAGTAACGTCCCGATTAATTACCACTCGTGGACTGAGATATAAAAATGCGAAACCTTCTGATTCAGCTTTCAGAAACTTAATTACAGCAGTAGTTTTACCAATTCCAGGATTTCCTTCTAAAGCAATAATATTCAACCTTCCAGTCTGGGCAGATTTTAATCCAGTAATAACTGCATATTGGTGGATTGTTCGCAGGGGAAGTTGTTTTGCTAGGTGCTGGAAGACTGACTGAAAATGAACTTGAGGATTATCACCAAAAAATTTGTACAGTGATTCTGTCATTTCAATGTTAGCGAGTGCTTCCTGTTGGGAAAATTCCTGCATAGGATTGTAAAATTCTGTTATCTGTTCTGTAAATTTGTAGTGCAATGACGTTTCTAAATCAGGTTCGTGTTTGAGTTGCTTGACCTGCCGCTCAAAATCTGGGGGAAGGGATCGTACCAACTTATTAAAAGCTACACGAATTTCTGTTAAGAGTGCATCGGGTTGGTTATCTAATTTGCGTATGTTACGATATGCCTCACCCAAAGATGCCATCAACTTTGCTCTAGGATTTTGTTCTGATTCGTCTAAAAAATGGGCGGCAATACTTTCACATCCATTTGAGGTAATTGCGATCGCTCTAGCACTACAACCACCATTTAATTGTCCCTGCTTTTTTAACAAATGGATCAGACGCTCAGTATAAGACGAGGCTTGACATAACTTAAACAAAGGTTTGTCTGAACCACTAAAAGCAGATAGATGATTTTTTAAATTTGACGAAAATAAAAATTCTCCACCTTCCACCTCCGCGCAAACTCTAGAGAATACACCCCGTGAATCAATATAACGGGCATAACGACTCATTTCCTCTAGATGAGCAGTTTCTGTACTAAAGTCTGCTAATTTTATAGGTGCATTATAGGAAAATTCCAAGCATAGTAGGAAATGCTCGATTTTTTGCGGTGTATTCTTTCCACTGGATAACCAAAGTAAAAAATCTGCCCTTGCTGGTTGTCCTGTGTTGACTAATCCTAAATCTGTCCGTCCTGAAAGATGGAAAGCTTCCTGAAATTCTTGTGCTGTTTTTTCTCGTTCAGTCTCACGTTGTATCTGCTGTCCCGGAAGCACCAACGGACACCAAATCGCTGTCAGAGTTGGCTGTTTCACTGGTATATTTTTTAAGCATTCTCGCACTGCTGTCCAGCCTAATCCATAGCCCAATACCAGTAAATGACGTACCATTGTGCTAACCCATTCTTTAGCATTTGGATCTGTCAATTTCAAAGATTTTACCAATTGACTATAGATATCTGCGTTTTTTACCTCTTGCCAAGGCTTCAAACCCTGATCTTGGTCACTACTGAGTAACCTTTGATAAATCAAATTTTGTAAAACTCCACGTTTGACAGCAAGCTCAAACACCTGACCCCATACAGATGCCTGTTCTAAAATTGATAGTTGCATTAGTGTTTATTCCCTCAAATATTTGTTTACTTCCTGCGGTGTAAAACTTGAGAAATATGAGTCAGTAAAGCTGGATAGCTGAGATACACTTTTCCTTTGCGTCGAGAATGCAATACTTCCACTTCTCCCGCAGCCTCAACAGTACTGGGCGATATCCAACGAAAGGGATCTAAAACTGGAATGAGTTGTCCTTGTTTTACACCTCGTTCTGCTTCAATAAAATGTAACCCTCGCAACATAGAAATTAAGCAAGGATTAACATGAGAATTTTGTTCAGCATCGATAAGATGCTGCCTTGCACGTTCTGTCCAAGTAATATCATTTACTCGTTGGTCAGACACTAAGAAATAAACACAAAAACCAGACTGTGGTCGTTGCTGTTCTTGCACTGCAAACAGGGTGGCGAAAGTATACACAGGAATGACATCTCGTACCCGAACAGTTTCTACAGAGTGCAAAAAATTAGTATGATCTGCTGCATGTAAAATTTCAAATGCAGCTTCACCTTTGCCACGCTTTTGTAATCTTGTTGCTGGAAATACATCCCGCAGCATAGTATAAATATTTAAATCAGGAAAAGTTTGAAAAACATCTTCCAAAAATTCTTTTGGTATTAAACCAGAATTATAATCTGCTGTGCGGTTCAACCTGCGACTACGATAAGCATGAGAAAGTAGAATAATATGTTGACAGCCTTGATTTTTGAGATAACGAATTTCTTCCTGTACTAAGCGTTGTTTTCTCAATTGTTCAGGAGAATCAACTATATCAGACTGTATTCTTTCTGCCTTAATTTCATAACCAGAAAAAGGATTAACTATAGCAGTAGCAGTATAACTTTGAGTGAAAAATAGATAACCTTTTTCTTGTTCATTTAATGAAACAGTATCATTACAAGGACGAGTTGCATAAGAGATTAACCCAATCTTTGGTACTTCTGGTGTTACTGGTGTACTAATATACAAAGGAAAAGCACTCAATAAAGCATCAAAAATACTTTGTTTTATCCATTTGGTGTTTGCAGTTTGTTTAACCAAATTTTCGAGAATAACTCCTTGCATCCTAATATTAGTATCTTCAGCTAATATTGCTTCTAAAGTTTGGGCTGCTGCATAAACGTAATTATCACCACTGGTTTCATCAAGGTCTTTACCTTGCTCTTGGAGTCGTAACATTAAGGTAGTAAAGTCGTTATTAGACCCTTGTTTTAACTTATCAATAATCCGCCATAAACAGCAGTACACCAATACCGTGAAACCAGCGATAGCTGCTGCATGATACTGTTTATTTTTTTCACCATCTTTTTGCTTGGAGCGACGAGTTAAAAGTTGAATATCATAATCAATTATGACTGCTGCTGGTAGAATCCATCCTTTAGCATGACCAGCATTAGGAGATAATTCATACTTCCATTCTTGTCCTTGTTTATTAAAAGACCGAGGAACCCAAATAACTTGTAACAGTTTGTTTGTTAATGACCTTTGTGCTTGAATTTGATAAATATCACCTTTGGTGATTAAATTGTGTTCGGAGATATCTGTGTTTACTTGTACAGAGAATAACAGTCCAGGTGTTTCTGGAGTATTACAAATTTCAATATGTTTAAACCATTCCACATTCTCACGACTAGTTTGAGGAGAACTTTTGAGTAAATCCCTTACTCCCGCTTCTGCTCCTTCTAAACGTGACCATTCTATGATGCTACGTTTTACACAAATAAATTGTTGGGAAGATTGCTTTTGAACTTGTCCAATAATCTTTTGGCTCTTAGTTTGGAGTACTTCAATCAAACCTGCGGCAATTGTTTGCATTGAAGAATCACGTTCTCTTAATTGCTCTATTACCTGTTTAATAGCTGTTTTACCACCTGTTTTTAGGTATGTGAGAATTTCCTGCACAAAATTAGGTAAAGATTCTGCACTTAGTTTTTCCTCATTTTGATGAGGAATAACAATTCTTAAAAAAATGAGTTCAGCTAACCGACGACATACTGTCCAAGGTCGTTGGGGTAGTGTTTCATCATCTGAAATCAGTTCTGATTCAATTTGGTCAAGTCTTGCTAAGAAAGAGGATTTATTCTTTTCAGGATTATTACCATTAATACGAAAGCGATAACTCACTTCCCGAACTACTCCGTAATTAGTAGCTTGCTGATTTCTAGTTTTTTCCTCAAAAATTTGAGTTTCCCATTCTGGCCACACTGGAAGACAGTAGTAGAAAGTTGCTTTATTAAAATACTCTGATAGCTCAAATTCAGCAGCAACACCAAAATTAGTAGTGAAGTCAGCACTATAACCAATTTCTGTTGCAGATGCTAATAAATTTGTAATCCGATTGACATATTCTACTAAAAGTTGGTGTTTGGGCTGATGATTGGTAACACTATATTGAGCAATAGCTTGCATAATCCGTAAGGTAATTGTTTGCCTTACCCGTGCTAATGCTTCATTATCTAAGAAGTTGAGGAATCGAGTTAGCTGGCTATCTGCTCTATCTCGTTCTGCACGTAAACTATCAATTGCTGCTTCAATATCATCTTCATTCCAGTCTAGCTGATCTTGCACATACTCTTTAACTGCACTACACATACGTTCAAAGTAATCTTCTGCATCAATTTGTTCACGAGCAGAAATGACTTTGGCTACAGGTTTATTTGAAATATTAATATTAGTCCCAGCATCAGGAAATGCAATTGGCACAAGGTTAGCTATATGGGGCTGATTTTGAAAATTATTACCTGTTTTTTTTGCTAATTGCTGAAGGTTTTGTAACGGTTGATCCAATAACAGAGTGGACAATGAGCTTCCTTCAGGTAATGCGGCATCAATTTCCTTGTCAATCGCTGCAATTAATTTATCTACAGCAGCAGATAGCCTCACTATACTTCCTTCTTTTAGATTTCCACCAACGAGAGACTTAGTTCCAAATCCTGATAATTCCAACTCTTGAATAAATCCGCCCCCTTCATCAGGGTTAAAGGCTTCTTTAAAATCTCGTAGCCCAAATAATCTACGTAATATTGCTGAACTACAAAGCCGCAATCGTTGGTTTTGAGTATCTAAATCAAACGCTTGTTTGTAGTCAGGATGCAGATCCGTTATATTTGTTCTATTCTCTTTAGGGGGAACAGATTTAGCCAATAATTCTACGAGGGTAACTAGATCAATAGAAGGCTTTGGTGAGGTCGCCTGAATTTTGGCACTACCAATTCTCTGTGAATTCATACTTATTTTTACACCAGTTTTGTGACTGCTTCATTTGCTTTAACCATTAAGTTGGAACAAATGGTATCTCCCTCTTTAATTAGCTTATGTATAAGTAACTTGTCAAGCGAATCAGAGAAAACCTGATTTTAATAGCTTTCGACAACTTAGAAAATCCAAATCTAGCTTTAATACCTGTCACTGACCATCACTTCTATTGTTGAAACTGTGGCTGCATATTTTTATGCAATTGTACAGGGGTGATGAAGAGAAAAGTCTCGCCACGCCCGTGCTAAATCCTGAAAAATGGTCACATGAGGCGATAGTTGCAAGGTCAGATGCGCGACCGGATAATGCAGAAGATATAGATCAAGATTCCCTTGCATTGATACTGCCAAGCGACCAATTACTTTCTGAAAACGGGGACGCGTAATCTGCGACTCGCTCCCATCCCCACTTATAAGCAGTGTCAACTAGAATTTCTTTCCCATTTCGGAACTTAATAAATTCCTGCCCGTGGTCGTCAAATATATCTGCAACCAGTTGATTACGCTCGTCGTAACCCCACTTATCCACTGCTGCCCTCCACCAGCGCTTTCCGGGTGAAAGCAACTGTTCAAGTTCTAAATGCTGCGGCTTCCAGTACTTGGTGCGCCATTGATTTGCCAGTGACTCGATTAGTATCGCAGTCGGGTAGATCGGCTTCAGGTTTTCTTCGAGCCAGAGTATATAAACGATTGCGCTCCTGAAAGCATCTTCTAAACAATAGCTGGATGCTTCTAGAGTGTCTTGGAGTTGCTCGTCACTGAAATTTACGCCGAGTGATCGCAGGGCTGGGGCATACAAATCAAATAATTCTTGTTCTACTGAATCGGCAGACCAGAACCACATAAGAAAAAGAAAACTCCTGCTGGGTGGCTAAATAAAATTTAGCATTTAGCGTGCTTCGTGTTGATGTGGGGACGAGTAGCGATGTCTACGATGGGCTATTCGGCGTCGCAAAACTTTGTCCACCTAGAATTTGAATAACTTAACCGCTTCATCCGGTGAATGCCGATATTCCCCCCATTGATGCCTTTTTTGTCGAGGAAGAAGCTTTGCATCTCAACCCGATTGGCACCAAGGGTATTGGTGAAATTGGCACGATTGGAGCCGCAGCTGCGATCGCCAACGCGGTCTATCAGGCTACAGGCAAACGGATTCGCGATCTGCCCATTACATTAGACAAGCTACTGTAATAAGGGTGCTTTCAAGACGACTTGTAGTTTTGATAGAAAAAATGAGTAAATAAGCAGGCACAACCAATGACTAGTTCAATTAACCAACAAATCTTACTCAAAAGCCGTCCGCTTGGAGAACCGAAAGAGAGCGACTTTGCCCTTGTCGAAACAGCAATGAAAGAACCAGGGTCAGGTGAAGTCCTGAATCGGACGATCTACCTGTCCCTTGATCCTTATATGCGCGGTCGTATGAGCGATGGCGAGTCTTATGCTGCTCCAGTAGAGGTGGGGTCTGTGATGGTCGGTGGCACAGTTAGCCAAGTGATGAAATCTAAGCATCCCCAATTCTCAACCGGAGATTTTGTGCTTGGTTATGACGGCTGGCAAGCCTATGGCATATCGAAAGGCGAAACTTTGCGTCAGCTTGACCCCAATCAAGCTCGCATTTCCTATGCGTTGGGCGTAACGGGAATGCCCGGAATGACGGCATATTTTGCTCTGCTTGATGTTGGGCAACCCAAAACTGGCGAAACGGTTGTTGTTTCTGCCGCCTCTGGTGCAGTCGGTTCTGTAGTAGGTCAAATTGCCAAAATCAAAGGCTGTCGGGTGGTAGGAGTCGCTGGGAGTGATGCAAAATGCAATTATGTGACGAAAGAATTAGGGTTTGATGCCTGTATTAACCGTAAAACTCAAGAACTGAGTTCAGCCCTAAAAGCCGCTTGTCCGAACGGGGTGGATGTTTACTTTGACAATACAGCTGGCCTTATTTTAGAAGCGGTGTTGCAGCAGATTAATCAAGGAGCAAGAATCCCATTGGTTGGTTTAATCTCACAGTATAATGCCGAAAATTCTCCTCCTGGTCCTAATTTAATGCCGCTGTTGGTTAAACGGGCGTTAATCAAAGGATTTCTTGTGGGTGATTACCAACATCGGCAGGCAGAGTTTGTCAAAGATGTTTCTGGGTGGTTGCAAGAAGGTAAGCTCAAGTACAAGGAAGATGTTGTACAGAAACTGGAAAACGCCCCGCACGCCTTCATCGGCTTACTACAAGGGAAAAACTTCGGCAAGCTAATTGTTCAAGTCAGCGACGATCCGACACGATAAGCATACTTTTTGATTGAACCTCACAGATAATTTAGCAACCAGCCAGCCGATTACGTACATCATACCCCCACTGAGAAACTGCGGCATTCCACCATCTTTGCCCAGATGACTCTAACGTTGGCAGTTCCAGGTACTCATCACGCTATACCTTTGGTTTCCACTGTTCTTGTAATGCACTAATTAAAATGGCATTTGGGAAAATTTGCAAATCATTCTTTTGCAAAGCCACTTAGTAAGCCTAACAGTCTCTCGTGAATTCACCTTTTCGCCGCCATTTATTTTTATTTTATTTACGCTTTGAAAAAACATTATTTTTAACCGTTAGACTATCATATGATGACTGATTACTAATAATTACAAACTACGCACAATCTCTTAATTATGAATGAATCCAATAATCCAGGAATACTTGAAAAGTTTGTCAATACAGTGATGGGGGTAAAAACTGGAAATCAACAACGGTATCCAAATACATCAATAGCTACGACACTAGAACTAGATATCAGAGCGGTTTTAGTTTATACACTAGGGACTATTTTACAAATCGTAGCCATGATTCTAGTGTTGCTGGTCATGGGAAAATTAGTAATGTTGATTGATAATAATTCTTCTTTTCCTAGTTGGTCTAGCACTTTATTGGCTGGATTATTTTTTGCTATATTAAGTATCCGTTCCCGAATTTTTTCTCTTTTAGATAATACTCGTTCTCGTCAGACTTATGATCAGGTAATCAGACCAAGATGGTCTCCTCCACCTTTAGTATTTCCCATAGTTTGGATGATAATCGCCGCTTTGCGGGTAATTTCTTCTGTATTGGTTTGGCAGCAGATGAATCATCAATTTTTAGTGCTACCTTTAATTTTATTTGTGGTACATCTAGCTTTAGGGGATACTTGGAATACGATTTTTACTGTAGAACGGAGATTAGGTGCTGCTGTCCCTGTAGTTATTTTAGGCCCTTGGTTATCTGCTGTAGTGGTGACGGTCATTTATTGGCAAACTAATCCTGTAGCGGGAATGACTTTATCATTTTCTTGTGTATGGTTAACTGTCGCTGCTGTATTGGTATTTAGAATTTGGCAATTAAATGGCTCGGAGCCATTGTATCCCTTAAAATTAACACCTGTGGAGAAATAAATACTTAAAATTCACCAAGACAAGAAAGCAAGGAAAAATATCACTTGACTTTTGAGTAGATCATTCAACATACATAAAAAACGGTAGGTTAATTAAAAATCTACCGTTTTTTTGATTTTAAATTTCTATTTTTTATTTAGCCAAAAGCTAATTGCTTGGCATACTCTTGTGCTTCATCTCCAGATAAAGGCTGAAAATTTCTAATTAGCGCTGCTGCATGAGTTCCTTCGCCGCTAAAAAGCAGGGAATAGCAATAAGGTTCAGGTAGTCCTGGCTCTTTCATTTCTGCTATCCACAACCAACTTAATTCTTCGTCCTCTTCACATGAATAATCGTAATGTAGTATTACTGTATTAGACATTCTTTTTGCTCCTATTTTTATCAAAAGCTTACATCCGGGCCTTTAAAATTACAAATGTCGCCAGAAATTCTTACTAATAGTCTTGAGACTGACTACCTTGGGTTCTACAGTACTTTGTGGAGTAGCAATAGCCACCGCAGCAACTTGTGGCGCAGAGGTAGTTAACAGTGAGTTGAGTAACTCTCGCTGATAGTCGATATCTGCTACTGTGCGGTAAACTCTGTGGTAGTCAATTTGCATCCCTAAAGGTGTTGTCACAATTTTCAGATATTCATTAAGAGCAGATATGTAGCTATCACCAAAATTCTGGAGAGCAACAGCCGGACGTATAGTATTCAGCAGTTGTATCGCTCGTCTAATATCTGGAATACTACGCTCACCATCCATCTGTGGCTGACTTTCGCTGTAGCCTTTGCCTTTCTTTTCTGCTACCAGATTATGAAATTTAGCGACGGCTCTTTGATGATTGGCTAATGTGTGGACTTTTGTTTGCGCTTGATAACCGACTCTGCCCCACTGCACTGTTAAATTACCATCTTCGACAATGGCCGCCCAGAATTTATTGCTGTTCTGAATTGCGTCAACAAAAACTAAATAGATTTCCATGTTTCTTACCCTGTCAATTCACTAACTTCTGGGCATTGCCCCATCAAAGCAAGGTGTAGTGTTCTTTTAATGGCTGGAACAAAGCCAAACTGGTAACTAGGGGGGACTATAGAGAAGGAATGTTAATCAATATTGTCGCTTTGGCTGTTATACTCTTCCACTGTTAATTGCCAGCGTTTTTCCCTCTCTCGATATATCTGCTCTATCTGTTCAGGAGTAGCGACAAAAACATCGACTATTGTTAATTCAGCAGGGTGTCCCGAATGCTGCCAATATAAATTCCAGTACTCTGCTTGCCTGTCTGCCTCTTCTTTTGTAAATTGCTGGGCATCATCCAAATCAGGTAAAAATAAATTATCGTTAAGAAAGTAGTAACCTTCCTCTTCAGTACTTTGAACTACAATAAACAACTCACAATGCAGACTATTTTCAAACATTTTGACCTCACTTGAATTCTATGCAGCAGGCGATCGCCCCCATAAATCAGGGGACAATCGCTTTCCATCAATTCATATTCCGAAACTTAGCAGCACGCAAGGATTGAGTTTTCGCTGCAACTACAGGACTACTAGCCCGTCGTGCAGTGGATGCCCAAGCCTGCATACGCTCAACTGCCGCAGCGTCCTGAATGGCAAGTGGGGTTATGGTTTGGCGGCAGGTTTCGAGATCAGCAAGCGTTACCTGCTGCGGTCTACCCTCATCAAATGCCAGCAAAGCAGCTTCCGAAGCGAGGGTTTCGAGTTCTGCCCCTGAAAACTTCGCGGTGGAAGCTGCGATCGCCTCCAAATACTCCGATTCCAGATGAATGCCAAAGCGTTGTAGATGAATCCCTAGAATCTGGATTCGTTCTGGTTCTGTGGGCAAGTCAACAAAGAAAGCCTCATCAAACCTACCTTTGCGCTTAAACTCACTTGGTAATGCTGATGGGTCATTGCAAGTCGCTACAATAAATACCCCAGCAGTACACTCACTCATGAACGTAAGCAAAGTACCGAGGATGCGTTGAGAAACACCGCTTGTATCGCCCTGACCTGAAAGTGCTTTTTCGACCTCATCAATAAACAAAACACAAGGTGCGATCGGGAGCAATGCGATTTTGTTAGGCGACTCAAAAAAAGTGCGATGCCTGCGGCGGGCGTAGCCATCGCTAAAAATTATATTTAGGTACAAGGTGAT
>NZ_JBTYKD010000016.1:0-92262 GCF_054880495.1 Nostoc sp. | reverse complement strand
CATTGTCTTTATGTGCGTAAGGTAGCAAACACACCAGCTAATTTTCCCCGTGCTACAGGTGTACCTTCTCAAAACCCGCTTTGAGGAGGGAGTGCGAGAAAAAGGCGTTGCTCAGTGAAAGTATGAATTAGTCACTTCCGAGTTCAGAAGGGGAATGGTGAAGCTTTGAAGTAAAGCGATCTAGATCGATTAAGCATCCTAGCTGAGTACCATGTTTAAGACAGTGCAAAATATTACCTCTCTGCTCAGGTGAGAGAATTTCTACAGTCCAGTCGGGATAAATTTTAAAAGTATTGGGTACTTCGCCATCAGCTTCAAAAGGAATTCGTTCCCAAATGAATACAGCAGCATCGGGAACAATAGAACGTTCACCAAATGTACAGCGCAATTCTGGAAAGGCGAGGGCAATTTGTGATGTTTCTGCAACTTGATTTACAGCATCACAAAACTTGAGATGGAGCCGAGAGTGTTTGCCAGCAGGCATAGTTTTTTGGTAAATTCGACCGTCAATAAACTCAATAGCAGGCTTAGTTTCCGGCAGTTTGAGGAATTTTTCAAGGGTTAGAGATGGAGGAGTTGCTGTTGTCATCGTCTTGAATTCAGTATTATTGCCACTCTGCCAAAATTTTATCGTTTATGTTTTCTGCTGAGATAAATCCATCAAATTTGCCAGCTTGTAAACTACCCGCGCTCCAACATTACCATCCCACTCACCATCACCGACTTCGCAGATATCAAAGCCAATAATTTTTTTCCCACTATTGACCAATTCTCGGAACAGACAAAAAGTTTGCTCTAATTCCAACCCACCGGGAACAGGAGTACCTGTACTCGGACAGAGTTTTGGATCTAGACCATCTGCATCAAAGCTAATGTAAACATACTCAGGTAAATGACTGATAATTTCTCGGCACAAATCAATCCAAGTTGTTCCAGAGTAAAGCTTTTGCTTAATAGCTGGGTCGTAATAAGCAATAATGCGATCGCTAGATTGGTCAATCATTTCCACTTCATCATGACTAATATCACGTAAACCCACTTGCACTAGCTTAGAAATTTGCGGTATTTTCATCGCATTAAACATAATAGACGCATGGGAAAACTCGAAACCCTCATAGGTATCGCGTAAATCTGCGTGGGCATCAATGTGCAAAATACCATAGTTTGGGTAGTTAGCCGCTAATGCTTGGAAATAACCTAAAGGCGAACTATGATCTCCACCAATGACTGCAACTCGCTTACCATGATTAATTGCTTCTTGACAATTTTCAAACAGCCATTGATTCACCTGTTCCCCAGCCTGATTAATTTCTGTCAGCACAGGTGTTAAATCTGGTGTATCTGAGAGTTGTTTACCTTGGGCTAATCGCTCGATAATTTTTGCTGCCAAAACGCGATAGTATGTGTTCTTCTCTACAATATCCTGGGGAATTTCCACCATGAAAATTCCCTGCTTCCAACCATCAGGATTATCAAAATCGAACAAATCTAGTTGAGTCGAAGCATCGAGAATTCGCTGTGGGGCATTAGCAGTGCCAGCACCATAGGAAACAGTGACTTCCCACGGCACACCAAAGACAACCAACTTTGCAGACTCGTAATCGCAAGGCAAACCTAAGAGGTTGCCATTTACTTCACCTACGCCGCTAGGATTGTAGTCTTTTAATTGATTACTCATTGAGTATCTTCTGTATTTATGTGGATAGACAGGACGCCGCCTAGTGGACATCTGCATTGTAATCAAAATTTTTCACAGGCGGTAAATTACTATCTTCCAAATACACAACTCCAAACTCCTGTACAGACGCGATTAATCGCATCTCTTCTACTCAATCAATATGATCGAAATTGCGACAATACACCTGTTGTCCGTATTCTTGCCACTCTTTGTCTGACGAGTAGGGTGACGGTTTTAATGTTGCCTCTTGGACGTATGCCATCAATGGGCGACGAAGACACTCATATTTCTCGAAAGCTGTGGCTATAGCTTGCGTATCATCCCAGTTATTCTCCTCAGCAATTTTAGCGATTAGTGTTGCAATCAAGAGTGCATCTTCAAATCCTTGATTAGCTCCTTGAGCCATGAAGGGAGGCATTCCATGTGCGGCATCGCCAACTAATACGATTCGCCCTACACTCCAGGCTGGTGGAATTTTGACAGCATCAGCTTCAGTATTGGGGTCAATTGTGCTAGGAACTTGTACAGAATCTAAAATAGTAGCGCGGTGAATATAGTATGGGCGTTGCTGCATCTTAGCAGGAGGAGATATACGTACTAATTGCTTAAGTACATGAGGAAAGCCTGCCTTCTCCAACTCCTGAAGAGCTAAGTCAATTAAAGAGTTTTCAGACTTTTCTTGCAACAAGTCCAAAGGTAAAGCAAGATGTATCACGTACCTTAGTTCACCAATTGGTCTGCGAAATAAAATCATCCTGATGTTATTTCTACAAACAGAATTTCCAGATATTTGATCATTAGTGATTGTTACAATTGGTGAGTCTTGAAAGAAATATTCTTCTAATTTCGTCCACAGTTCGGTTGTTATGTCGCCTATTTCTCTACAAAATATAGCTGCAAACCCGGAGTATTCAGGTCGAGCAAAATCATGGTATTGACTATCTGTGTAAAGCAGTCTACGAACTGTAGAATTAATCCCGTCTGCTGCAACAATTAGTTTAGCTCGAATCGATTTTGTTGCTAATTCTTGGGGGGCAGCATCCGATTTCTGGGGCTGTGTGTCATTCTGTTTCTGCCCATCTGTCCAATAAGCATAGGGGTTGGCTTCAGTGTCAGATACATAATCTATCCGCACACAATCGTTTTCCGGCTCATTCACAACATTGATACAACGGTGATTAGCTTTAACTCGGTCTTCGGGAAGTAGCTGTCTGAGGGTTGTCTGCAAATTGTACCAAGAAATTGACACTCGACCCTCGCCATAATCTTTAAACCAGTTATCAAAACTAAGCGAGATTGACCGAATTATCTGTCCCTGCAAATTTTTGTAAGTCCATTGGGGTGAAGTCTTTGAAGGTTGTTGCTCTTGAGTAGGTTCGACAGTTTTCTGGCCATTAGACTGCTGGGGATTCAATAAATCAAGTTCAGTTTTTTTGACTTCTTCGTAGGCGTTAGGATCTAAATATTTGAGAGCTTTTAATCCATTTGGGAGAAGATCCAACCCCTGACCAACTTCACGAAAGGCGCGAGTTTGATCGATGACAAGGATATTTTCAATACCACGTTTACGTAAGCCAATAGCAGTTGCTAACCCAATAGGTCCCGCGCCAACCACTACAACATCGTAGATTTCCTGAGGAGCAGAAGAGGAAACAACAGAGCCAGTCAAGGTATCAGATTTGGTTGATGTGTCTATATGTGTATGAGGACTTGATTTAGTTTCTAGCATATTTATACACAGTAATCTGGGATAGAAGCTGGGCAATGTGGAAAGCTATTAGCTATCAACTAAGATACCATTACATAAGAATATTAAAATGAAATGTGACAATTTAGATATTTTGCCGCGATCCGACTTTTATCTGAAACATCAACTATGGTTTCAATCTCGCTTCAAAATTTACCGCTCTTATCTAAAACCATTTCACTTTAATAATGATATAAATACGTTGGTAGGGAAGATTGCTTATTGGTGTCAACTTCAGGTTAAAAGGGCAGTTAGAAACCGCGTCTACACGAGGCAAAACCTTGATTTTAACTTAGTCTGCGTAGGCGGACTAAGTTTGTATAGTAGCGAATTATATTCGTCTAATAAGTAAGTAGGTGAGAAGAAATCAAAGTAGATTAAGTAATGTAAAAAATCTTGATATGTGTTCGTAGTGTTCGCCTAGCGCGATGCCCTGAGCTTGCCGTTCGCGCAGCGTCTCGTAGAGAAGGGTCTCGTAGAGAGGGCTAGCCTGCGGGAACGCTTCGCGAACAGCCCTCAAATTAGGACTAAAGTCCTTACTACAAACCTTGAATTATTCACGCCGCTCTACTTACTTTTCAAACATCCTCTTACGGTGTTAGAAAAGAGCGATTTCAGTTGCAAAGGAAATTTGTTGTCGCAAACTCTTGAGTAAATCTAGAGTTTTTTCGTAGGCAACTCTCTTTCCTTGGTTTTCAAAGTACTCAGATGCTTTTTGTAAATCAGACATCGCTTCTAAATGATATCCTAAGCGATAACGAGCTACTCCCCGATTAACATAAGCCTGGGCATTACTGGGGTTAAGTCTGATGACTTGGGAAAAATCACGCACTGCACCAAAGTCATCTCCATTTTGTCCACAAACACAACCCCGGTTAAAGTACGCTCTATTATCGTTAGCATTGAGACGAATTGCGAGATTAAAGTCAAGCATAGCTGCTTGGGTATCTTGCAAGACAAAATGCGCCAAACCTCGGTCATTGTAGATATCTGCAAGCAGTAAGCTGCTTATTTGGGGGATTTGAGTTAGGGCTAAATTAAAGTCAACAATTGCCTCAAAGTCTTTCCCATCCCCAGCACGGGCTAGCCCTCGGTTGTAGTAAGCTCGAAAATCATCGGGTTTAAGTGCGATCGCTCGATTATGATCGACAATGGCAGCTGGATAATCTCCTTGTCTGTAGAGTGCGACTCCCCGGTTCAGGTAAGCCTCAAAATTATCAGGTGCAAAATTTATTGCTTGAGTACAATCTGCGATCGCTTGATGGTAATCTTGTAATTGGAGATAAGCAAGAGCGCGATCGCTATAAGCTACAGCAAAATCTTTCTTAAGTTCAATCGCCTGGTTGAAATTTTCTATTGCTTGCTGGTAATTACCACGCCGCATCTTATCTACACCCAATTCCAACAAATCACCAGCTGTAATTTGCGTAATTAAAATCGGTGATGAATGTGCGGATGGAGTCAAACAAATGAAAGATAAAGCAATAATTACACTGAGAAATAATCGCCAGAAACCAGTCATAAACATCCTCTTTGACAATTTCGGCAACCCGAAAATTAGCGGGACAAAAAGCCCCGCAAATTGTTAATTTTTGAAGTTAGATTTTAGTCTACTTCCAGTCCTTATCTGCTTGTGAAAGCACATAAGCCGCTACATCTTCAATTTGGTTAGGTTTCAAGCGTTTGCCGAAGGCGGGCATGGCATTTTTACCTTTTGTAACTTGGGCAATAATCGCCTCTGCTGAGTACAAACCATACTTTTCCAAAGCATCTTTCTTCAGGTTTTTGTTAGCTTGAACCAGATTCTTGCCTCCGGCGTGACAAGAAGCACAATTGGCACTAAATACTTTAGCTCCACTAACAGCATCTGCTGCCAATGCTGGACTACTGAAGGCAAAGGTGAAGATTGCTATACCTAACAGCATCATGGTAATAATTTTTTTCATTTCGTGTTCCCTCTGCAATAACGGCTTATTCGGTGCAATATCCTCCATAATTGTCAGTCGAGGCGTTGCCTTAGTCAAATGACAAGCTGTCAAACTTCAGTTTATTAAAGTTTCGGGGTTTTGAATCTTCGAGTTTTTATAGCAGTTTTCATTTATTTGAACCACATTTGTTGTCGGGGCACAGCGTGGTCTATTTACGTGAAAATAGCTGTAAATTTAGGGTTGTTAGTACAGAGCGATATCTGGCAAAAAACTGCTTCTCTACGAGACGCTTTGCGAAAGCATCTACGTCTATGACCACAATGCAAATTTATTTGAACAATGAAATATAAAAGATGAAAATTATGCTGTTTGATCTTTTATACTTCATCCTTTATTATTTAGTTGAGCGCCCCTAACTGAATAAGCGCATCTTCTGTAACACGACAAATTCGCCAATCATCTAATATAGATGCTCCCATACTACGGTAGAATGCTTGGGCTGATTCGTTCCAATCCAATACACTCCACTCTAACCGCCCACAATCACGTTCTATAGCTATTTGGGCTACTTTAGTAAGAAGAGCCTTACCAATACCGAGCCGGCGATATTCTGGTAAAACAAACAAATCTTCCAGATAAATTCCTGGCTTAGTCAGAAATGTTGAATAATTATGAAAAAATAGGGCGAAACCAACAGATTGACCCGCAGATTCTGCTAAAATTGCCTCTACATATCTCCGTGAACCAAATAAATGTTCCTTAAGTGCCAGAGCATTGCCAGTAATCGCGTGAGATAATTTTTCATACTCTGCAAGTCCCTGAATTAATTTAAACAGTACGCTATAATCGGCTGGTTCAGCAAAACGCACAATCAAATTGCTACGCGAAGTCATTAGTCTATAGTCCATAGTTCATAGTCCATAGTCTATAGGCAACTGGGCAATTTTTTGAGGAATGACTAAACAAAAGCCGAAAAAAGGTACAAAACGCCCTGTTTTTGCAACTTGCAGTAGGTGAAGCTCAAGAAATATACAGATACAATTTGCTACAACGGAGAGGAACTCCTTGAGCGTCGGGAACCTCCGCAAGGCACTGGCTCCCCTACGAAATTTAAAGTTTTGCACTTTATTTGATCGATATTCGTTAGTGGAGCTAATTAGATCAGTCTACCTTGATCAATGTAATTAAATCAACCAACCTTTTAAACGTTTGGCTATGTGGGGACGCCGCAATTTTCGCATGGCTTTGCTTTGAATTTGTCGCACTCGCTCACGAGAAAGATTGAACATATTGCCAACTTCTTCTAAAGTACAGGGTTCGCTGGTTGTCAAACCATAGCGCAGAGAAATCACATCTTTCTCTCGTGGAGTTAACACGTCACCCAAGACTTCCCAAATCTCCTGACGCATCATGTTTTCATTCATTTTTGCTTCTGGAGACAGGTTATCTTCATCTTCTAGCAAATCCATCAATTCCGTGTCTTCTTCTTTTCCGACGCGGTGGTTGAGAGAAAGTGCTTGACGCCGTAGTTGTTGTAGCTGGCGTAGTTGTTGCACACTAATTTCTAAAGCTTCTGCCATTTCCCCTTCGGTGGGATTACGACAGAGTTTTTGTTTGAGTTCCCGTTGGGCTTTTTTCAGCTTATTAAGCTTTTCAACAATATGAATAGGTAGCCGAATTGTCCGCGCATCATTAGCTATAGCCCTGGTAATCGCTTGTCTAATCCACCAATAGGCGTAAGTAGAAAACTTATATCCTTTATCGGGATCGAACTTTTCTGTAGCGCGATTTAAACCCATTGCTCCTTCCTGAATTAAATCCAGAAAAGGCACTCCCCGATTTAGATATCGCTTGGCAATAGAAACTACCAATCTTAGGTTCGAGCGAATCATTTTGCGTTTCGCTACTCTACCTTGATACAAGCGACTTTCTAATTGCTTTTCGGTTATTTCTAGCTCGGAAGCCACTTCTAGCTTGCTAGGTTCTTGTCCCAATTTTAATTGTAAAGCAGCTTGTAATTCCCTAACTTCTTCTAGAAACCTGACTCGCCGCGCTAACTCTACCTCTTCATCAGGTTTTAGAAGCGGATAACGCGCCATTTCCTTAAAAAACGCGCCTACAGCATCATCATGTTCGGTTTTATTGTATCCTGAAGGACGAGCCGCCGCCATGTCATCTCCATCCCGTTCGTCTGATTCGGGATTTTCTACTACAATTGGAGATTCTTGATCTGCTACAGCATCTAAACTTTCGAGTGATGGTTCTTCGCTATCAGCAGTATTCTCCAGTATTTCCAATTTTCCCAATTCAACAATATTCATAGTTTCCTTTAGGGATTGTTGTTTTGTTTTGTACCTAATTTACTTACAGCTACTCGTTTGAGGCTTGGTAGTTTTCCCTAAGGGACGAATGCACCCGTTGATATAGCGAAATTCAAGCTTCTGCTAATTTATCTTCAGAAATAAAAAGCTGTATCTACCTACCAACTATAGGTTACGGTTAGATACAACCTATAACGAAACTGGCCTTGACACCCAACAAAACTTTCTTCTCAGGCTCACAACATATATATTCTTCATTTTTTTCGGAATTATCAAATATGTCAAATCCTCCTCAAACTTTCTCAACCTTAACAAATATAAAAATCTCAGCTAATCATCCCAATTTATTAAAGTTTCATATATTTTTCTAAATAATTTTAATGTTTAGGCGTTAGAAGTCACTGGATAAATCGAAAACCTGATGTTGGGATTAGGCATTGGCGATTAAAAGTTACCTATATGATACAAATTACAACAATGGCAGCTTAATTTTGGGATAATCTTATTTGTATAAAATAATCTCATATACAGAAATGGTTGAATATCTATCGATAGGCGGAAAAAGACTACTCCCTAATTAGTAGATAGAGCAACTGTTGCAGCAAGATCGGACATACTTTTATTTGTATAATGGGCATCAAATATTTATTGCACGTATAGAAGAGGTGAGATTGTCTAGTAGATTACATAAGAGGAAACTTATCAAGTATTATGAAGGATAACAGTATTGAGAAATACCATTTAAGTCTAAGAAAAGAAAAAGTTAGAGTTTAATTGGCTAGGTTAATTTTGACCAGCTATGTGAGTAAAATGTTAAACTATAAAGTCCGCAACTATGTATATTAATCAAGTAAATTTCTCTCCTTTAGTGGTAGCCCAAGCTAGTGAATTGTACCAGTCGGGTGCAACTCTTAATAGGTGGGTTGAAGTACTGGTAGACTGTCCAGGAAGTACAGGACTATTTACTTATCGATTGCCAGCCCAGTTAGAAATAAAACCAGGGGATATTTTGAGCGTGCCATTTGGGGCACAACAATTAGGAGCGCTCGCTATTCGGTTACTGTCACAACCAAATATCGATTTACCACCAGAAAAAATCCGGGAAGTAGAAGATATAGTCAGCGTTGGATTTTTCCCAAGTGCTTATTGGGAATTACTCAATCGAGTCGCTGCATATTACTATACGCCCCTGATTCAAGTGATCCGGGTTGCTTTACCACCAGGGTTGCTGGGGCGATCGCAGCGTCGTATCCGCATCATTAGAGGCACAGGAGAAGACGAAAGTAATTATTTACTTGCATCTGGCAATCCTTCAGCTTTCCTGACTCCAACTGCGCGGCAAATTTGGGAACTTTTACAAGGGCAGCCGGCGGGAAACTACAGTTTCGCCTACCTCCAACAAAAAGTCAAATTTGCTTATCGGGGAATTCGGGAGTTGTTGCGATTTGGTTTAGTAGAAAGCTATTTAGAACCACCACGGCTAACTAGACCAAAACTGCAAAAAGCAGTCACGCTGATAGCTACAATCGATGACGAGTTAACTACTCGCCAACGAGAAATTTTGGAAGTACTACGACGGCGGGGTGGTGAGTTGTGGCAAAATGAATTACTGGTAATTTGCAATGCTAGTTCCTCTATCCTGAAGACGTTGGCACAAAAGGGTTACATTGTCATCGAAGAACGGGAAGTATTGCGAACAGAACAGGGACCACAATTAGTCGGCGATGGTGCTAAATCCTTAACTGCTGCCCAAGCTAGCGCCTTAGAAACAATCCAGGCACTAGATGGATTTGCTAAAGTTTTGTTACATGGAGTGACAGGTTCGGGAAAAACCGAAGTATATTTGCAAGCGATCGCACCTCTCCTGAATCAAGGCAAATCCGCCCTTGTCTTAGTCCCAGAAATTGGACTCACACCCCAGCTAACTGATCGTTTTCGCGCCCGTTTTGGGAATAAAGTCAGCGTCTATCACAGCGCCCTTTCAGATGGTGAACGTTACGACACTTGGCGGCAAATGCTCACAGGAGAACCCCAAGTTGTCATTGGTACCCGCAGCGCCGTTTTCGCCCCTTTGCCTAAATTGAGTTTAATCATTTTAGATGAAGAACACGACAGCAGCTTTAAACAAGACTCACCCATTCCCACCTATCACGCCCGCAGCGTTGCTCAATGGCGAGCAGAATTAGAAAATTGTCCTCTAGTATTGGGTTCCGCTACGCCTTCTTTGGAGAGTTGGGTAAGTGTCAGAACCTCACCCCCTAGCTCCCTCTCCGCAAACAGAGAGGGGGGACAAGAAAGAAATCTTAACTCGGCAGGCAGGAGTTATTACTTAAGTTTGCCGGAACGTATCAATTCCCGCCCTTTACCGCCGGTGGAAATAGTCGATATGCGGCAAGAGTTGCAGCAGGGAAATCGCTCTATATTTAGTAGATCGCTGCAAGCAGCTTTGCAACAGTTGCAAGAGAGAAAACAACAGGGAATTTTATTTATTCATCGTCGGGGACACAGTACTTTTGTATCTTGCCGCAGTTGTGGATATGTGTTGGAATGTCCTCACTGTGACGTGTCGTTAGCGTATCACCACACCGAAGAAAAAGCGCCGGAATTACTGCGTTGTCATTATTGTAACTATGCGCGATCGCATCCTAAATTCTGCCCTGATTGTAGTTCCCCTTACCTAAAATTTTTCGGTAGCGGCACTCAACGAGTTACGCAGGAATTAGCGCGACAGTTCCCAGAGTTGCGCTTGATTCGTTTTGATAGCGATACCACCCGCAACAAAGGTTCACACCGGACTCTACTCACCCAATTTGCCAACGGCGAAGCAGATTTATTAGTAGGGACGCAAATGCTTAGCAAAGGTTTAGATTTACCACAGGTAACACTTGTGGGCGTCGTTGCTGCCGATGGATTGCTAAATTTATCAGACTATCGCGCCAGTGAACGGGCATTTCAAACCTTGACTCAAGTAGCTGGACGTGCTGGCAGAGGCGATGATCCGGGTAGAGTGATTGTGCAGACTTATACTACAGAGCATCAGGTAATTGCAGCAGTGCGATCGCACGATTATCTGTCTTTCTCGGAAGCTGAGTTAGAACAACGCCAAGCACTCAATTATCCCCCTTATGGACGGTTAATTTTATTGCGTTTAAGTAGTCTTGACGCGATTCAAGTGCAGAATACGGCGCAAATTATTGCTACAGCCTTGAGTACAGAAGAAGAATTTGAGATATTAGGCCCAGCACCAGCGAGTATTTTACGGGTAGCTAATCGTTATCGCTGGCAGATATTGATTAAATTTGCCCCCGATGCATTGCCAAAATTGCCAGATTGGGAAGAAGTGCGATCGCTTTGTCCGCCATCTGTTAGTTTGACAATTGATGTAGATCCATTAAATATTATGTAGTGAATTGCAGTTAAACCATCTTGTAGTTCACATACTTCTACATCAACTCCATCTCCCGCAACCCCTGGCGTAGTCTTTTGGCCTCTTCAGGATTATACCTTTCATGAAGGGCGATCGCTTTTCTAAAAGCTGTTAAACTATCTTGATGATTCCCAACTTTCAGCAACACTACCCCTAAATTTTGATAGGCTTCGGCATAGTTGGGATTTAAGCTGATTGCATTTTGATAATATGCGATCGCGTCTGTAAATAAACCCAAAGCTTTAAATATCATCGCTAAATTATAATGTCCAACAACAAAAGTCGGGTCAATTTTTAAAGTTGTGGCATAAGCAGTTTTTGCACCGTTGAAATCTCCTGCTACTTTGAGTAAGTTACCCAAGTTGTTGTATGCTCCTAATTTGAGCATCGGGTAAATTGGCAATTTGATCGCAGCTTTATAGTGCGAAATAGCCTGTGGGGATTTTTGCAATCGACTGTAGGCAATGCCTAAATGATAGTGGAGTTCATATAAAATATCGTAGTTTTCTTCAGCAGCAGTGATTCCTCGTCTCAGCAACTCCATACCTTGGGAAATTTTCCCAGTTTCCACATACAATGCCCCTAATTTACTGCAAACATAGGGATCATCAGGATGAGTCGCAAGAAACCCTGACATCGCCGTAGCGGCTTTGGCATATTTGTTATTTTGAGCGATCGCACTTTTTTGATATCCTGTGTGTAAAAGTGCCACCCCTGGTAAATAACCTACTTGCCAATGGGGTTCTTTGGTTAAAATTGCTGACACACTATCATCTACTAAGGCATGGTAAGGACGGTCAAAATGAATATCTGGATGATTACGGAATAGCCTGGAAACCAGAGAATAAGGAGATTGTTCTGCACCAACTTCCTGGCGAACGAGGTTGATCAGCAGGTATTCGTCTCTAGCGATCGCCTCTCGCAACTGCGGTACAATTGCTGATGTCAGAGTTTCATCAGCATCTAATACCAAAATCCAATCACCACTAACATATTTTAGAGCGGCATTGCGGGCAGCACTGAAGTCATTACACCATTTAAAATGATGGACTTTTGCACCGAGTTGTTGGGCAATATTAGGAGTGCGATCGATTGAGCCTGTATCCAAGACTACCATTTCATCCACTACTTTTCTGACACTGTTCAGGCATTTGGGTAGTGTTGCTGCTTCGTTTTTCACAATCATGCACAGACTGAGTTTCATATTGCCAATAAATTCTGGTTTCCGATTTTTTGCTTGCTGTTGTTACCAACTGTTATTTGTGCCGATATAGCATCAGATGATCATCTGGCGAGTTTTTAACAAGGTACATCATAGTCCCCTCCTCGCTTGCGGGGAGGGGGTTGGGGGTGGGGTTCTTGTACCTCATAAGGGTCGAGAAGCGCTATATTTGCCATCCAAAATCCTTAAGTTCTACTTGTTAGACAAGCTTACTGAAACTAAGTCAAGATATATCTATTTTACTTCCTTGACAATTTTTCTAAATAAGGCTAAAAAATCTTAACAGGGTGAGGTGTCACAAAGCCTGCTATATCAAGCTGTAAAGTGTAATCTTGAAGTGTGTTACATTATTTACACATCATCTACATACATTCTTCATAGTAGTGAAAACAAGTAATTTCTCATAGTTAATTTTCTGGGACTAAAATCGGATACACGAGTTTTTTCCAATTTTTATAACTATAATACACATTATATAAAGAGTCATATATGTATGAGAGATTCATTCGCCAAAACAGCAAATTTAGTTCGCCAAAATTTCAAAGAATATTTGCGAGCGCTTAAAAATTGGTTTTTAGATACACCAGAAAGGGCACTCTTAGAAGCTCAACAAGCAGCTCAAAGAATTAAAAATATTGAGAGAGAACATTTTGATAACAAAAAAATATCTTTAGAATCAGTAAAATATACTGAAACCGTGATGTCTTACTGGCAAGGATACCTTGATAAAAATTTAACTATTATCAAGCTCAGACTTGCAGAATTCCAGCTTAGTCGGGGAATTGTTAATATATCTAATTCTGTTTTATTAGAAAAACTGAAGATTATTGATGAAGTTGTAGAGAAGTACACTATCAAAGATAAACTAATTGCTCATAGCGGATTAGTATCAACTTCTCAAGCCAGACAAATTAAGCGGAGCAAAATCAATAAACAGCCAGACTTAGCTAATATTAATGATATTCAATCAACATCTCCATCTCAAACAACTGGAGCCGTTCCGAGGTCTATAGGCAAAACAGTTAATAGAATTAAAGCAGATTTTGCCCCGCAGACAGAAGAAGAATTTATCAGGAATTACCGAAATTCTCGAAATCGGACAAGAATTGCTCTAAGATTTCTCATAACTCTAATTATTGTACCCCTTTTAGCTCAGAACTTATCTAAATATTTTTTAGTAATTCCCATATTGGAAAGGATTAGAGGAGATAATCAAATTCAAATTTTCATCAATTCTGATCTGGAAAAAGAAGCTCTCCTGGAATTACATAATTTTGAGCAAGGATTGAGATTTGAATATTTACTCAAGCAAGCACCTCCACTTGATTCAGAGGTAATCAAAGAAAAAATTAAAGACAAAGCAATAGAAATAGCTGAGGGATCTCACATTAAAAGTAATAGCGCTCTTAGCAATGTTTTTGCAGATTTAATCTCACTATTTTCTTTCGGTATAATCATCGCTCTGAGCAAAAGAGAAATTGTGATTCTCAAGTCTTTTATGGATACCATTGTCTATGGTCTGAGTGATAGTGCTAAGGCTTTTTTGATTATTCTCTTTACAGATATATTTGTTGGATTTCACTCACCAGATGGGTGGGAGGTCATTCTTGAGGGGTTTGCAGAACATTTAGGTCTGCCAGCCACTAGAAATGCAATCTTTTTCTTTATTGCGACATTTCCGGTGATTTTAAACACTATCTTTAAATACTGGATATTCCGCTATCTAAGTCGTTTATCGCCATCGGCATTAGCGACATTAAAAGAAATGGATGAGTAATTGATAGTTCATAATACCCTAGCCGATTTAGTCATGAGTCATTGGTACGTTTTCGTAGCCGTAGGATCAGTTAAAATTTTTTAATTAATAAATCATAACTTTTAGAAATTAGCACTTTAAAATGTGCTTCAGTATAAACAGCCGTTAGGAAATTTTATACATGAATCACGATGCTTTTATTGTTCCACCAGGTTCAAAGATTTCTCTGAAAAAAAACTATGACCCAGCCTATAAGACTGATTTTGATCAAAAAACTGATGCTGCTAGCAAATTACAGGCAGATATTGAACGAATAGCAAATTACCAAAATATTCTTTATGCTCAAAATACTTATGCCTTACTGATTATTTTTCAGGCAATGGATGCTGCTGGCAAAGATAGCACAATTAAACATGTGACTTCTGGTGTAAACCCGCAAGGATTTCAGGTGTTTAGTTTTAAGAGTCCCAGTGCAGAAGAATTAGACCATGACTACCTGTGGCGAACAACTAAGGCTTTGCCAGAAAGAGGCCGAATTGGGATATTCAACCGTTCATATTATGAAGAAGTGCTTGTGGTTCGTGTCCATCCAGAAATGCTTAATAAACAACAACTTCCCCACTTACCTGAAGGAAAGAAGATATGGAAACAGCGCTTTGAAGAAATCAATAATTTTGAAAACCATTTGGTAAACAATGGTGTAATCATCCTGAAGTTTTTTCTAAATGTCTCGAAATCAGAGCAGAAAAAACGCTTTTTAGAACGGATTGAATATCCTGAAAAAAATTGGAAGTTTTCAGATAGCGATGTTCGAGAACGAGCTTTTTGGGATGATTATATGAATGCTTATGAAGAAGTTTTTAACTATACTAGTACTAAATGGGCACCCTGGTATATTATTCCTGCCGATCGCAAATGGTTTACACGTCTGGTAGTGGCCAATATTATCTGCACAAAATTACAAGAACTAAATCTGCAATACCCGACAGTTAGTGAGGAACATAGGCAACAACTTTTACAAGCGAAACGCATTCTAGAGAAGGAAGATTAAGAGGCTGTTTGAAAAGTCGGAGAGATGGTAAAAAAGCTCTCTCAGTATAGGCTGTGAATAGATAGTAGACAGCACTCTCGTGAGCAACATGAGTAAAGCATACCCCAGCAATCTGACCCGTGTTCAATATGAATTTTTGAGTGACATGATTCCAGAACCAAAACCCGGTGGTCGCTTTTCTTGAAGTTGATATATGGGAAGTCCTTAACGGAATTTTTTATGTCCTGCTTAGTTGGAGTTAAATGGCCATAAGCCTTCGGCATAGCTTCGCTTACCGCTACCGGGTGACTTTCCTGCATGGTAGACCGGAGGCGGAGCGTCTCCGGCTCCGCAGTGTACACCTATTTTCGTAATTGGCGCTGCATATGGAACTTGGCTGGAAATTCACGATACACTCCGGCAGTGGACACGAATTGAGCAGGTGGTTCTGCGACCAGAACAAACCTTCATGTTTTGTCCTGCTCAAAAAACGCCTTCGTCGTGGAGCGGACTTATGGGAAGGTTAATGGGGTGTCGGCGATTGGTTAACAGACGTTGAATTATTCCCTGAAACATCGGAGACATTTATCTACCTTGCCATCATCCGTATTATAGTAAGGCGACTGGCATAACATTTAACTTCTCAAAACTTTTCAAACAGCCTCTTAACTAACTTCTAATTAAAAAAAGTGAACATAGATTAAAAATGATAACTAACATCATAATTTATTAAGTTCTTCACGCTAAATTGAGAGTATGCTTAATAAGTGAAATCTAGTTGATAATTTAAGTAACTAAGTGCAAATAAACTTAAACATTTGTTGAGTTTTTTATACTTTACTATTTGTTTGAGTGTTAAATACTAAAAAACAAAGTTTATTTGTGCCAACTTACTAACTAGATTGTCGAGCAAGGCGGTAAACTTAACAAAAATTACCTAAGATGATCAGAAGAATTTTGCTCGCTGTATCGGGATTGGGACACGCAGAAGAAATGCTCAAAACCCTAAAAGAAATCCCTTCAATTCAATCTGCCAAAGTTACAATTTTGCATGTTGTTCCTGCACAAAATGCTGCTGCTACCATGACAGCTAAATGGGAAAATGGTGGTAAAATTCTGGCGAATGCCATTCAAACTTTGAACTTAGATCCTAGCCAAGTTTCTTCAATTTTACGTGAAGGCGACCCCAAAGATGTAGTTTGCCAAGTAGCTGATGAAATCGATGCTGACTTGATTATTATGGGTTCACGCGGGCTGAAGCGGTTGCAATCGATTTTATCGAACTCAGTCAGTCAGTATGTTTTCCAACTATCTTCTCGCCCCATGTTGCTGGTAAAAGATGACATTTATGTGAAAAAAATTACGCGCATTATGGTGGCAATAGATAACTCAGATTCAGCAAAAAATTGCTTGAAATTGGCT
Source organism: Nostoc sp. (assembly GCF_054880495.1). NCBI lineage: Bacteria > Bacillati > Cyanobacteriota > Cyanophyceae > Nostocales > Nostocaceae > Nostoc > Nostoc sp. Next base: position 75,731 of record NZ_JBTYKD010000016.1, on the reverse strand, counting down.
CTATTCTTGTTGCGAGATATTCAGGGTGGCCAGTTAATTCTGGCAAATGTTAGTACAAATTTAGGCGGTAAAAAATCGCAAATAACCGAGATTAGCTCAGACAAAAATCCAGTTTTGGCAGCCGCAGTTGCAGAAGCGCAAAAACAGGGCATTCAATCTCGTTCTTATATCAGCACTGGCAAACCCGGTGAAGAAATTTGTCGGTTGGCAGAAGAGTTGAATATAGACTTATTATTGCTCGGTTCTCCAGATCGTCGTCCATCCATCGCTAAGAGTTTTGTTGATATAGACAGACTCATCGGCTCTTCCTTGTCTGACTATGTTCGAGTCAATGCGACTTGTCCGGTATTGTTGGCGCGGACAATCGCTTAAAGTCAAAATAGAGTTAGCAGTTAAAAAATAAAAACCCCTGCACCATTAGTGTAGGGGTTATTTATTTTATACACGAACTCTTAACTATCTTTTCCACCTTCGCGGCTAGCAGTTTGAATGTACAGAATTAGTAAAAACACGGCGGGAACCAGTACGAACAAAATGCTCGCTATGAACCCCAGGTCATTAACTTGCATGGCAAGAAAACCTCTCTTAAATTTCCAGTCAACAACATTAGGATAGCATCATCAATGACAGAATTATACCAATTCAAAATTTTCGCGTAGCGCGATGCCCTGAGCTTGCCGTTCGCGCAGCGTCTCGTAGAGAAGGGTCTCGTAGAGAGTAAACTCAATTTTGGTAAGTATTTTGACTACTGACTGGATAGAAGTGGAAGCAATGGCAGATTTGAGAATTTAAGGCTTGGTGACTACACTGACAGAGCCATTCACTAAAGTTTGACAGGCAAGGCGGTAATTTTCTGGCTTTTTCTTGAATTTCCGGTTTTCTACGTCTGTGCGGGGGGAAAGATTTTCTAGTCCTTCGACTATCTCGACAACGCAAGTGCCACACTGACCATTACCACCGCAATTCGTCATCTTGCCAATTAATGTATATATATCAATGTTATTTTGCATCGCTTGGAGCCGGAGATTTGCACCATCCGCCGCCACTACTTCTTTATTTTCTTTAAGGAATTTGATATTACCCATAACTGTTTCCTTCTTGACTCTAAGCTTGGCTTTCAAGGCTTCATATTGACATAGCTTGATTCATCTCTTATTTATTATATTAATTCATTACAAAATATTAATAAATATTAATTTTATCAAATATGGTGTCACAAAAAAATAAGACAGGTATTTTACCTGTCCTATAAATTGAAAAATAGATTAACTTACCTAAATCCCACGGCTGCTTGCCAAACGAAAGCAAGCAACAAGAAGAATACAGGGATGACTGGGAGAACGTCTACCAAAGGATCGAAGATTTGGTAAGCTTCAGGCAGTTTTGCTAATAAAAGTGCTGCTTCCATGTTTGTTTAAATCCACCTATCCAACACAGCTTTCATAATTGAGATATATTTTAACATGGTTTGGTCATTTGTTAGACGCGATTGATCGCGTCTGTACAGGAGTTAGGAGTTGAAAATTATTATTCTTCCCCTGTTTCCTCTGCCCCTCTTACCCCCTCATCTTCCTCATCTCCCCTTTCTTGATTGAGCCAGTGGCCAAATTCTGTGACAAAGCGATCGCTCAATATTGCTTCTCGAATCTTTTGTGTAAAGCGAATTAGTTCGGTAATGTTGTGAATGCTCAACAAGGTATAAGCTAAAATTTCCTGCGATCGCACTAAATGAGATACGTAAGCACGGCTAAAATTTTGACAAGTGTAGCAGGGACAAGTTTCATCCAAGGGCGCAAAATCTTCACGAAACTTAGCATTTTTTAAATTCCAGCGTCCGCCCTGGACTATTGCCGTCCCATGTCTGGCCCAGCGTGTGGGAATTACGCAATCAAATAAATCTACACCAGATGCGATCGCGATCGCCATTTCCCGATAAGTACCCACACCCATCAAGTAACGCGGCTTTTCCGGTGGTAAAAGCGGTGCTGTCACTTTTACAATTTCAGCCATCAATTCTGGCGGTTCTCCCACACTCACGCCACCAATGGCATAACCGGGCAAATCCAACTTAGCCAAAGCTTCGGCTGCACGGCAACGCAAATCCAAATACACGCCCCCCTGCACAATCCCAAACAAAGCCTGCTCACTGCGTTGATGAGCCGTTATACAGCGTTCTAACCAGCGATAAGTGCGCTCAGTTGCCGTTTCTACCTCTTGGCGAGTCGCTGGATAGGGCGGACACTCATCAAATGCCATGATTACATCTGCCCCTAAAGTATTTTGAATCTGAATGGATAGCTCAGGTGTTAAGTTAATAATTTGTCCATCATGGGGCGATCGAAAAGTTACGCCTTCTTCAGTAATTTTCCGCATCTCACTTAAGCTGAACACCTGAAACCCACCCGAATCCGTGAGCATCGGACCGTTCCAACCCATAAATTTGTGCAACCCACCACCTCCAGCCACGATCGCTTCTCCTGGTTGTAGGTGAAGATGATAAGTATTGGCTAAGATCATTTGCGCCCCAGTATCACGTAGCTGGGCTGGGGTGATAGTTTTGACATTTGCCAGCGTTCCCACTGGCATAAATCTGGGGGTTTCTACAACACCGTGAGGCGTGAAAAAGGCTCCGGCTCTAGCTTTAGTTTGGCTACAGCAAGCAAGACATTCAAAGGAAAAATTTGCACTCATGCCATTTGGGATTTTAGACTTGTCGTGAGCCTCAGCCGAACGATTTTAGATTTTGGATTGTGAAACGCTAATCGGTAAAGAGTTTTAGAAATCCATAACTAGCAGCCATAAAACCAAATGGTATTAGGGCAAAATTAATGTTATTTGGCTAAATTATGGACAAACATAAAAACTGATAATTGAGTTTTAGTGAATAGTTAAGGACTAAGAATTAAATAAGATACAATTTATGTCCCTGGCTTACCTCAACCTCAATCCCTCTTCTTTATAAGGAGAGGGAAGCTAGAGACAGGATAAAGTTTTCCATTTTCATTTTATTTAATCTACGTTCCTAAGCACTCACGACTAACTTTGTTACCAACTTTACGAGTATATACTGGAATAATTGTTATTTAGAAAGAATCAGAACAGTCATCGTCAATTTCTGCATCCCACCTAGCTGAGAGTACTTGCTCCATCATCGCTTCTATGGCGCTGACATTGAAGTTTCGCTCTCGTCGCTCTTGTAAAGGGGTTGAGCGGGGAATCAACCGCAGACAAACCCCATCCTGCATCAAATCAAAATAGGTTTCTTGTTGCGACGACTGTTTTAGTTCCAAGTAATCAAAACTACAAACATTCAGATATAGCGCGTGGTTAGCTACTAAAGTAGACCTTTGCGGATTAGCAAAAACTTCCATCACATCCCCTTCACCCTCGCTCAGTACCTTATCTTCTTGGGTGTAGATGTAGTGGACTCGACCTAAATCTGTCAGCAATCGCCGGATGTCGAGCTTATTTACAATGATGCCCGTGTTAATAATGCACGGGGCTGGTATCCTGATGTCGGGTAGATGGTGACTCATAGGAAAATAGCGATTGAGCTAAGGAGAGTGACAACATAGCTAAACTGTCATAATTGAATAGCTTGTTTACTCCCACATTTAAAAAAATATCAATTTTGTCGGGCAACCGTCTAATTAATTTGGGGTAAGTTTTTAGTTAACAAATACAAAACTCAAATTTTGATCGCTGATGGAATTGTAATTTCCCGAATCACATTTTTTTGTATAAAAAGTAACTGAGCTGTATTTAGTTAGCACTTAGATCAGGATAACAAAATTTTCAGTGAGAATTTCTAATATGAAGTAAATCTTATTTAAAGCTTTAAAGTCCGCTCATATCGCTTGTACCGAAATTAAACTATTATCGAGCAATTAACCAAATATTAATGTAATTCAGATGACGAAACAGCAACAGTGGTGGAAAAAGCTGCTGTTAAAGCTGGCAGCTAGTATTATATTTTACACTATTATTCCAATACCGTATTTGAACGGATTGGACTTTCGGGGAGTGGCGCGTCTTGCTTCGCTTGTAGGGTTGATAATTGGGGGAATTTTAGCGTTACTGGATACGGGGATGGGTTATATTGATATGCCAGTGTTAACTCGTAGTGCTTTGGTAGTAAGTGTTTGGATTGCCATAACTGGAGGACTGCACTTAGATGGGGCAATGGATACTGCCGATGGTTTGGCAGTGGGCGACCCAGATCGGCGACTGGAGGTGATGGCAGATAGTGCTACAGGTGCATTTGGGGCAATGGCAGCGATCGCCTTGGTGACACTGAAAATAACAGCTTTGACAGATATGCCAGAAAACCGTTGGTTATTGCTGATGGCTGCTTGTGGCTGGGGACGGTGGGGACAACAGCTAGCGATCGCACGATATCCTTATCTGAAACCAACTGGTAAAGGTGCATTTCACAAACAAGCCATTCGTTCTTACAAAGATTTGTTACCGGGATTATTTTTGTTGTTTGGTTTGAGTGGTTTACTTTGGCTGATAGATAAACAGCAGTTATTTCTCGCACTGACAATGATAGTCGCTGGAAGTGCGATCGCTACTTTAACTGGTGCGTGGTTCAACCACAAATTAGGCGGACACACTGGAGATACCTACGGCGCAGTCGTTGAGTGGACTGAAGCCTTATTTCTCTGCCTGCTGACCGTTTTTTAGAAATGAGGGAGATGAGGGAGATGAGGAAAATAATCCATGCCCAATACCCAATACCCCATGCCCAATGCCCCATGCCCAATTCATTTAATCGGTTGCAACTTTGTCACCTTGAGTTTAAAAGCCCCAACCCCAGTTTCCCCAAAAGACCGGACACGAATAACATAATTCCCTCTCTCGACGATGCGAGTAAATAGTAGGGAATTGCTAGTACCATCAGGGCCATCATCATTTTCTGCCAAAGTCGAACCATCAGGTGCCAGCAGTGTGATTATGGTGTCAAAGTTTTCTGATGACAGGTCAACTGCTAAATTATCGCCCTTCTCTAACTTCACTATGTAATCACGGGCAAACCCACCTTGACCTGTAGGAATGTCTTTGTCTGAGAGGGTATCAGTAATTTCACTACTGCTAGATAAAGGGATTGGAGTATACAACTTATTTTGAGCAAAAGCTGCACTTGTACTTATGCCTATTGCCAGCAATGTGGCAGGAATGATAATGAGTTGTTTTAAACCTGCCTCAAAAACTTTATTCATACATTTCAAGCAATTTTTCCCCAAAAATAGAGTAATTCGGTGAATTTATATCATTCTCTGCCAAAACTTGCCCATTAATTCTTGATTTATCCGTCTTTAACCGTAGTGGCTACTGCTACTAATCCTAAAACTGCAATTCCATGCTGACGAAATGTTTGCACAGCAGACCTGGCAGTAGCACCAGTAGTATAAATGTCGTCAACTAACAGCACTGGGACATTTGGAGGACGATCGCGAAATTCTTGCCCAACAGCAAAAGCATTGTCCAAGTTTTTTTCTCGTTTAGATACCGACAAACCAAACTGCGCTTCAGTTTCTCGCACTCTTGCTAAACCGTTTAGTTTCAATTTTAATCCAGTTATTTCGCAGAAGCTTTGTGCTATCAGTGCGGCTTGATTGTATTTACGTTGCTTTTGTTTGCTAGGGTGAAGTGGGATGGGAACTACCACAGTCCGGCTATCTCGCCTCGGTGAATTTAACAACCATGCTTCTCCTAACCATTGACCTAAAGGACGAGCTATTTGGGGTTGATTTTCGTATTTCATCGCCGCGATCGCCCGTTTCACCGGGCCAATATACTCCCCCCAGCCAAACACTGGTATTGGTTCTTGCCATAGAGAAATCAGGTCTTTCCGTTGACATTTTTGCAGTTGTCTGGTGCAATTGTGACAGAATTCTTGGGAAGTTGCGCGTTGACATAGGGGGCAATGGGATTGGAGAAAAAGATTGAGTAAGCCTGTGAGATTTTTAATCCAAGTGTGCATTTTTAGGAGTTAGGAGGTAGAAGTTAGTAGCAGAGACGTGATTAATCGCGTCTGTACAGGAGTTAGGAGTTAGGAGTTCAAACTTCATAACTCTTGTGCAGTGACTTAACATACACGCGGTCGCACCTTGGCGTTTCTACTTTTGTTGCTGGAGTGTAGCCGTTGCTTTCATACAGCTTGACTGCTTCCACCAAAACGCTGGCGGTTTCAATCCAAATTTGCCCAAATCCACGCTCTGCGATCGCTACTTCTAGCTGTTGTAACAAATATTTCCCCAGTCCCAAACCCCTAATGCTGGGCAAAAGATACATTTTGCGGATTTCTACAGCTTTTTCGCCACGCTGTATAGGATAATATGCTCCAGTACCTACTAACTGGCTTTGGTGTTCAATTACCCAAAACTCTCCCCCAGTGGCTAAATAATATTCCTCTACTTGCAACACATCTCGGTCAGCGCCCTTTGGTTCCCAACCTAGACCGTATTCTGATAATACATAACTGATGACTTCGGCGGCTCTAGTGCGATCGCTTTCCACCCAATCACGAATTATAAAATCTTGATAATAGTTTTTCATCACCATTTGCTGGTCAAGTTTACACAGAAAATTTTTCCGCATCTATATTCCAATTTACCCAGCAAATAGGTTTTCTGGCAGAGTCGATTTCAGGCGGTACTCTCAAGGCGTGAATTCTGCCAGTAGTGAAAAAAGTCATTTTTAACTGATAATTCCTAAATTGTTGTAGATTTCGATGAGATTGCCATCAGGATCGCGAAAATGAGCAGTGCGGATTCCCCAGTCTGGGCGATCTTGTGGTTGAGTCACAACGATCACATTCTGATCTTTTAGTTGCTCATAGACCTCATCCACGTTATCGACTGCGAAAATCAAGACAATTTTATCTCGATTGGCAACATAGGAAGGCTGTTCGATTCTTGGGACTACTTCAGCCATTAATTCCTTTTTGAACAAACCCAGCTTGAGATATCCGATATTAAACTCAGCATATCCGCTATCTTCATCGCCCCAATCGACATCAAATTTCAGCAGATCCCGGTAGAACAGAAAAGAATCTTTGTAATTGGAGACAAGCAGTCTCAGGTGTGTTAGCTGAAGCTTCATATCTGTTGGGTTAGTCTACTAACTGTGAATTCTAGGTTCTAGGTGCAAAGTCGCCAGCAACTCACTTTCGACAATTGCTAATTCATCAAGCCGTTGCATGACAATTTCTTTGTTTGAAGTAAGTAGCAGCTAAAACCCAATATATACCGTGTGACGCGCTTTGGATGCCATTAACTCACAGGACTTACGCAAAATATCTCTCAAACTCTGATTCTCTCTGTGTCCTCTGCGCCTGGAGTGGTAGCCTGCGGCAAGCCGCTTCTCTACGAGACGCTCCGCAAATGCGTCTACGTTATTCCGTAGACTTGTGCGTAAGTCCTATCTAATTACGAATTACCTTAGCGAGTTATCAAGCTTTATTCCTTACGAATTATTTAAAATCTGCCATTTCCTTGAACAATGTGCTTAACGGTGGTCAAAGTTTCCAGGCTGATAAATCCCCGACGATGACCTTTTTGGTTAGACATGCCGAGAAATACTGAATCTCCCCGCGAAGGATTGCGGGAAAAACGCGGGGAAGTATTGATGTAGGTAGAAGCACTGTTAACACCCAAGGCAAACTGCCGACTTTCCTGGTAAGATTCAGTCACGATAGAGTCGGCATGACCACTGCTGTATTGATTAATCCAGGCGATCGCAGTCTCTAAGCTATCCACCAGTTTAAAAGCTACTGTCCTAGTTAAATAAGGGTTTCCCCATTCGCCTTCCTTCACCAAATGCAACTGCGGAAAGGCTTTTACCAGTTCTGCATCCCCTTTAATTTCAAAGCCTTTTTCCATCAAGCTGTTCCACAGAACGGCTATTGATGATGGCAAGGCTTGGCGATGAATCAGTACCTTTTCAATGCCATTAACTTGATCAGGTTCGCTCTGATGGCTATCAAGAATCATCAAGCGCACCATTTCCAAGCTGCTATTGGGCGACCAGTAGAGATAACAGTTACCCATCGCTGACTTTAAAACTGGGCAAGTTGACTGTCGTACTACCTGCTGCACTAAGCTAGAACGTCCGTAGGGAATCACTAAATTCACGTACTGGTCTTGGGTGACTAAATCCCGAATCGAAGCACCATGTTCGGCTGTGATCAGTTCTAGACAGCCCGGAGGTAGTCCAACTTCTGCGATCGCATTTTGCAGTACTTCAGCGATCGCCGCGTTAGAATGGCTAGCTTCAGTACTGCCTTTGAGAATTATACAATTGCCAGTTTTGATACAAAAACCCGCTGCGATCGCCCCTAAATCGGGAAATGCTTCATAAATAAATCCAATCACTCCCAAGGGCATTAACTGGGTGTAACTCTGGGAATCTGCCAGTTGATAATCAGCAGTTCTGACGCGCCGCAGCGGATCTGATAATTCCCCCAACCGTTGTAAAATGTCTACTGTCATCTCTAGCCTTGTGGGAGTCAGCTTCAGCCAGTCCAATATCAACTCTGGCACGGCCATTTCCCGACTGGCTTCTAAATCCAAGGTATTAGCTTCTAGAATGTCGTCAAATGAGCGCTCAAGGGCTTGTGCCATCGCCAATACTGCACGACTCCGGTCTGCTCCCTTTGTGATCCCCAACTTTAGGGAAGCTTGATAGGCTCGTTGGGCGCTAGTAATCGGTTCGGGGTGATCATCCAAAACTTCAACAGTCATTGAGTTAACGTCTGTAGGTAAGCCAGACCATTAGTGCTGGTAGGATAGCTAACAGCACCGCCACCATTGCCCAAGCAATAATGCTGGAACCATTTGCCAATCGCAGTGCTAATGGTAGCCATATAATCACTAGCACGAAAATAATCCCCAGCGCTATAGGCAAATAGCTTTCTCCCAAGCGGGGATGGACAACATGCCAACTATTTCCCATCCAACGCCAAGCCCGTTTGTAGGGATAGGTGGTAGAAAGCTGTTCTAGGACATGACCATTATCTTCTACGACAAAGATTTGCTGACAGCGATCGCAACCAAATGCATCTGTCAGCGTAATCGGAATTAACTGACCCCGGCGACGACAGGGACAGGGGTATTCGGCATTGAAGTCGATTTTTTCGGGTTTTTGAGATTGCACAAGCGTTCTAATAACTTGAGCGTGTTTTACATGAACTGCGAGAATATAATCCTTTGGTAAATGCCTTGAAGGCTTCTCTATTTATATCAATAGCCAGGCGAGGCGAACATAGCCATGATTGCAAACCATATATAGAATCTATCTTTGAGTGTTGTAATTGCCGTATCCGCATGGGGATATCTATTTGTAGTTTTTCCCTGTAGCTGGCAATCTTGTTTAAAAATTTCCTTCTCTCCATCTGTCGCTTCAAAGGTAATGTGGTTGCGTTTTTGGGCATTCATTGTACTGATATACCTGTTAAAATTCTAAGCCTACGTGGCGATAAGCACTCCTAAAACAAATCCTTTGGGAAGGCTACGCTTATAAACAACAGATACAAGCAAACCCTAGATTTTACTTTCGCTCACTATATCTATCCACTTATCAAGGTGAGATCGGGATTATTTCCAATCTGTATTCCTTGTAATTAACAAGCGTTTCGAGAGCGGGAATTGCCAAAACATCTAAAGCGTGTGTGTTGCTCTTTTCCCAAATAGATTGTGGAGCTTCACTGCTAAAAGACGCTTTGCACCTGACAATAGTACTATTTAACTAGCCACCTTTAGTCTAGTGTAATACATACACCTACATCAAACGAATTGATTACACCTATAAAGATTGTAGTTAAACTAATGGATATCTAGACTAGTCTAGAGCTGGGTTTTATATTTCTTAGCAAGTAGGTAACGTGATTTGAATGCACAATATTCAAATTTAGACATTAGATGATTTTTTTGTTTAAACTGTCCACATTGGGAGTGGTTCACAGGAGTGTAGCGCAAATCGACGAAAACTTAAATGCACCTTAAAAATACTAAACCCCTTAGAATTTTTAACTCTAAGAGGTTTTAGTTGGAAGCGGGCAACGCGATTCGAACGCGCGACATTCACCTTGGCAAGGTGACGCTCTACCACTGAGCCATGCCCGCATTTATCATCTGAATATCAATATCCCAGATTTCTCTCTAATTGTCAACCCATTAATTTGGTCATTAGTGAATAACAAAGGACAAGTGACGCACTATGTAACAGGACTTACGCAAACAATAGCCGAAAAGAATGATCTTCTTCTTAGGGGCAATACCCTGCGGTCAGCCTTCGTCTAGATGAATTGCCCCAGAGTGCCTGTAGTTTTGTGTAAGTCCTATGTAAGTACAGCACAGCGGAAATAAACCACCTATTCCAAATCAATACTTCTCTACCAGAGGCTGCACTTCGGCAAGGCTCAGTGACCACGCCAACGGCAAGTTCAGTAACCATAAAACGCTTATGCTGTATACCTGTTTGAATTTTGTTAGCGAGTCCGCGTATTCCTGCAAAGAAACAAGCTACGCGCAGCCTCTTGTATATAAGGGTCTCGTAAAGAGCGTCATTTTGAATTCTGCATTGCGGTACTAGCCTAGTTCTTCTGACTCCGTGGTTAAATTGCCGAGGCTGGCACTTTGAAAAGAGGCCGGCAAAGACTGGCTATTACGAGAATAGGGTTCTGCCAGGTTAGAACGCAGTTGCCGCATAAGGCTGGCCATTTCTAGGGCATTCATAGCATAATCCCAGCCATGATTACCTTTGATGCCTGCCCGTTCTAAGGCTTGCTGCATAGTATCTACTGTCAAAATGCCAAAAATTACTGGCACCCCAGTTTGAAAGCTAGCGGCGGCAATACCTTTAGAAACTTCTGAGGATACGTAATCAAAATGGGGTGTTTGCCCTCGAATGACTGCACCTAGACAAATTACAGCATCATAACGATGGGAAAGTGCTAGTTGGCGAGCTACTAAAGGTACCTCAAAACTTCCTGGAACCCAAACATAGTCCACCTGATTACCGTGGGGGTCAGGGTCTACACCGTGTCGTTTCAAGCAATCTTGACATCCCTCTAGCAGCTTTCCGGTAACAAGGTCATTGAATCGACCAATCACCACTGCAAACCGCAAAGGCTCCGTTTGGGTAAAAGTTCCCTCGAAAACTGCCATGATTGCCTCTTAATGAACTATACTTATTCTGGCCAATATACATTTCTTATTTAAATGTAGAGGAGCAGGAAAGCACTGTCAGAAAAAAGGAAATCCGAAAAAATTTCTCCTTTTTTCCTTTGGTCTTTGACCTTGGCTTTTCTGCTCCTCTAGTTCTTATATTATGTGCCTGCGCCAGAGCGAAGCCGTCGCTTACACGACAAAAAAGTTTAAGAAACCAACTAAAAATACCAAACCAATCCAGACGCCGGAACCAACCCAGAGTAGTTTTTTAGATTCAACCCAATTTTGGGGAGTCGCGTAAGCAACGGGAACCCCAACAACCAGGACAAAAGACAACAGGACTAGACCTATCAAGGCAAATTGGAATATTATAGTCATTTTTGCTTCTCCCAATACAGCTAAACAGTGATATATCCTACACTAACAGTAAGCTGTACAGTGTAGGCAACGAGCTTGACTCCTGCTATTGCATAGGACAGTTCCAGAAGCTCTGGTTTTATGTCCCTGTAATGCCCTACAGCCGACAGTTTGATTTTTTCTTCCTTTTTTCCTTTTGTACCGCTTCTAAAAATCTCTGCACCCATTTTAGCTAAAGCTCGACACTGACACTTTTTTCTTGTTTTTAAATTACCAGAAATTACAACATTTGAGTCCTTTGTCTAAGTACCCATGACCAATGACCAATGACCAATGACCAATGACTAATGACTCTTAACTATGGATTTAATTCTTTGCCACACAACAGCAGATTTTGACGCACTAGGAGCAGCAGTAGGGCTAACACGCCTACTACCGGGAAGTAAGATTGTGCTGACTGGCGGTTCTCACCCTCCTGTACGGGATTTTTTAGCATTGCATCGGGATGAATATTCGCTGATTGAACGCCGTTCGGTGAATCCAGAAAAAATTCGTTCTCTGACTGTGGTGGATACGCAACAGCGCGCTCGCTTGGGTAAAGCTGCTGAATGGTTAGATTTACCCAATCTAAGAGAGATTATAGTTTATGACCATCACTTAGGACAAGAGTCAGATATTCTTGCCACGCGATTGCATATTTCCTCAGTGGGAGCCACTACAACTTTAATTGTTGAGCAATTGCAACAACAACAAATTTCCCTGACTCCTGCCGAAGCAACTGTGATGGCTTTGGGTATCCACGTTGACACTGGCTCCTTGACCTTTGACCAGTCTACACCACGGGATGCTTTAGCTTTGGCTTGGTTGATGCAACAAGGTGCCAGTTTGTCGGTAATTTCTACCTACCGTGACCCTGGCTTGTCTTTACAATTGCAGCAGCTATTAACTGAGGCACTGGAAAATTTAGAATATCTCTATCTACATGGATATACGGTTGCTTGGGTAACACTGAAAACAGATAGTTTTGTGCCGGGGTTATCAAGTCTAGCTTCGGAACTCGTGGAATTAACTGAGATTGATGCCATACTATTAGCTAATGAGTATCCTTTGGGTGAAAGTGATTCACACTTAACAGTAATTGGGCGATCGCAAATTCCCAAAACAAATCTCAACCTATTATTCCAACTCTTGGGTGGCGGCGGTCATTCGCAAGCCGCATCTTTGAACCTACGCAAAGTAGATTCGCAAGCAATATTAAAACAACTCCTTGACGGAATAAAAGCACAAATTCCCCATCCCCCCACTGCTAGGGATTTGATGTCTTCTCCTGTCCGCACTATTCTACCTGAAACCACAATTGCTGAAGCGCAGCGCATTTTATTACGCTATGGACACTCTGGTTTATCTGTAGTTGATGCTCAAAAGCAACTGGTAGGTATTATTTCGCGGCGGGATATTGAGATCGCCTTACACCACGGATTTAGTCATGCGCCAGTTAAGGGTTACATGAGTAGGAATCTGAAAACAATTACACCAGATACAACACTGCCAGAAATTGAGTCGGTGATGGTAACTTATGATATCGGACGCTTACCAGTACTGGAGAATGAGCAATTAGTTGGTATTGTCACTCGTACTGATGTATTGAGGGAATTACATCAGGAAAGAGAAGAGGAGAGGGGAAGAGGGGAACAGACAAAGACGGGAAGAAGGGGGGAAAGTAATCTTAATCTCCCTCAATTGCAAAATAAACTTACTCCTCGATTGTGGCAATTACTTACTACAGCATCGCAAGAGGCAGAAAAACGGGGTTGGCATCTTTATCTAGTGGGCGGTGCGGTGCGAGATTTGCTATTAGCCCAAGCATCGGGCACTTTGATGATTAAAGATATTGACCTTGTGGTTGATGGTTTTCACAAATCAGCAGATGTCGGTGCTGGTGTGGAATTAGCAAAGGCACTACAACAACTTTACCCTGCGGCTCGCTTAGAAATCCACGGGGCTTTTCAAACTGCGGCTTTGCTGTGGCACAAAGACCCGGAATTAGATTCTCTAGGGGTAGATATTGCCACTGCTAGAACAGAATTCTATCCTTATCCAGCAGCAAATCCAGAAGTTGAGGCGAGTTCCATTCGTCAAGATTTGTATCGCCGAGATTTTACTATCAACGCCCTCGCCTTGCGCCTGACTACTCCCCACGCTGGTGTAGGGGTGCAGCAGGCTGTGCCCCTACTTGACTTCTTTGGCGGGTTAATCGATTTACAAGCTAAACAAATTCGGGTTTTACACGCCAATAGCTTTATCGAAGACCCTACCCGGATTTATCGTGGTGTGCGCTTTGCCGTGCGCTTCGGATTTCAGATAGAACCGCAAACTGAAGAGTTTATCCGCTATGCCATCAACAGTGGCGTTTATGATCGCACTGCTCAAGAGAATAGCAGAACTCCAGCCCTGCAAACTCGACTGAAAACAGAATTAAAACACATCCTAGAAGCCCCTTACTGGAAATCGGCTTTGCAGTTACTCGATAATTTAGGGGCGTTGCAATGTATCCATCTTTCCCTGAAGCTAGACGCAGAACTCCTGCGACAATTACGTTTGCTAGAACGCTGTTTGCGGCGATTTGACCCGCAACCAACCCTTATCCATTGGGAAATGCGCTTAGAAACGTTAATCGCCCACCTAGCAGCAGAATATCGGGCGAAAGTAGCAAAAAATCTGCAATTGCCAGAGGATAGCATTGCGAGGCTGAAGAACTTAGCTAAAGTGCAAACTGAGGTGATGACATTATTACCTACTTTGCAACGCCCCAGTCAAGTAGTGCAGTTGTTACGACAGTATGATTTACCAATCCTGATTTTAATCGCTGTGCAAAGTCCGCGATCGCTTAGACATCAGATTTGGGAATATTTCACTGTTTGGGCGAATGTGCAGCCACTATTGAATGGCAATGATTTAAAGAAACTTGGTTACAAACCAGGGGCGCAGTATCGGCAAATATTAGATGATGTACTTGCTGCTACCTTGGATGGAGTGATTAAAGATAAATTTGAGGCTGAGGAGTTTTTAGCACAACAGTATCTTAAATGAATTAGTGAAGCGATCGCACATATATTTGTGGAGTATTGAGCAACAGATTATAAATTCAGTTCCTGTTTCTCTGACTCTGATAGAGTTTCTAGGTAAACTTCAACAGCTTCTTTGATATTTGAGCTTACTTCTTCCAAGGAATGGCCTTGACTTTGACAGCCTAAAAGTTCTGGAGAATAAGCTTAATACCCCTCTTCATCTTTTTCGATAATAATGTTTACTTTATAGAACATAAAATAATCTAACTATCTGATGATAATTAAATCTTAACATTAATATATATAGAGCGATCGCCTATGACATTATATGCGATCGCGTAGTTTGCTGTAGGCATTTGCAGCACTCTAAATTGTATCTGGGTCGATATTTAACTCTCGCAGTTTTGCTGCCAAGCGTTCTGCTTTTTGTTGTGCCTGTTGTGTTATTTCTTCAAGTGTTAGTACTAATTGCCCGGCGGTTTTTTGTACCTGTGCTGTTTTTTCTTGTGCTTGTACTGCTTTTTGTTGTGCTTGTGCGGCGGTTTCTTGTGCTTGTGTGGCGATTTGTTGTGCTTGTGCGGCGGTTTCTTGTGCCTGCACGATAGTTTCTTCTAGTGTCGGTACTAATTGTTCGTCTGGTGTGAACCAACGTAATAATCCCTGATGAATTCCCAAGTATAACCCTAATTGTTTACTCCACAAATGCCCTTGTGCATTCGCTTGTAAAGGTTGATATTTTCCATCTACTAAATGAAATCCCGCAAATTCTAATGTATATGCTTAACTTCCTCTATTTCAAACTTACCGAGGAGTTCTGCCAAAGATTGGGCGTTGATATATTCTTGCACCAAACAAAAGCCATCAGACGTAGCAAAAGAATTTATGTAGCGGGGAATACCGGGATGAGTTAGTCCTTGTAGTACTTTAATTTCTCGTTGATGAGCCTCAAAACCAGACCAATTGGAACCAGCTTGAGCAAAGCAAAACTGCTTTATTACCATCTGTTCCCCTGTATCAACTTTTGCTGCTAGCCAAGTAATCCTTCCTCCTTCCCGATTACGTCCCAATTCTCGCAAAACTTGATAGCCGTGTTCGCTGAAATCTGGATAGCTATTCATAGTTCAAGGGCAACAAATATGGTATGTTCACATCTTGCAGCAGACGATTAAAATCGCGGCTACCTGTAGCTTGCTTCCCGGAGGGTACAAAGCCTACCGACCCAAGCTAGAATATTTAGTCCGCGCAGGCGGACTTCGTTTATGTAGCCGCGACTTCCAGTCGTTCGGTCTTGTTTTTGTAATACGCAAATACACTTAAGCTATCAGAGACACATCAATTAATCAATATTTTTAACAATAGTTATTTAACTGTTTGTGAGGAAAAATAGAGATGGGGAAATAGAAAAAGCGATTGCCAGGGCTGAAGTCGCACCTCGCGTCACATAAATCTCTAACTCCCCAGCAGAAGCCGTAAAGCATACTGGCAAGTTATAATTCTCTTGCGGATCAACGTCACAAAAATTTATGAGTAACCCCCTTGTGCAAGCCTTTTTCGTCGGCAGAGCGGTAGCTGAAGTAGTTAATGAGCGTTTAGAGGTCGCCTTGACCGATGCTTTGAGTGATTTGGGCAAATTTGATGCCGAAGCTAGAGAGCAGTTGCGCCAGTTTACAGATGAAGTCCTAGAGCGGGCAAATCGGGCAGCAGAAGCAGCTAATGGTGGTCAATCTACCACAAGTCGGCAAGCCAGTTCTGAATCAGTTGACTTGCAAGCAGACATTGATGAATTACGAGCAGAAATTGCCCTGTTACGCACAGAATTGCAACATTATCGCCGAGCTTCTGCATAAATTTGTCATTAGTCATTGGTCAAAAATTATGTACAAATGACAAAGGGCAAAAGACAAATGGCACTTGAGCAAAAACAGTTTAGGAATCAGAGTGTCTTTTCTTCCAAGTGATTCGGTTACAAACCAACGGTACACAAAGTATATGGAACAAGGTTATTCAGATCAGGCATACCGTTGGAATCGGGAAAAGTACTCTAGCAGACGGCGTTTTGTGGACATTTGGTCTTTTGTCTTGACCTTAATGTTCAAGCTTTGGCTATACAACAAATCTTGGAGTTACGCGGGTGGAGTCACAGAAGTAAAGCAAGCCGCAAGACGCAAAACCCAGGCGGTTTGGATTCGTAATACCCTGCTGGATTTAGGACCAACCTTCATCAAAGTCGGGCAATTGTTTTCTACCCGTGCTGATATATTCCCTGGTGAATATGTAGAAGAATTAGCCAAATTACAAGACAAAGTACCGGCATTTAGCTATGAGCAAGTAGAAGCGACCATTGAGAAAGAACTAGGCAAAAAAATTCCTGAACTATTCCATAATTTTGAAGCTATTCCCTTAGCTGCTGCTAGCTTGGGGCAAGTACACAAAGCTGTGCTACATAGTGGGGAATCGGTTGTCGTCAAAGTGCAACGTCCTGGACTAAAGAAGTTATTTGAAATAGATTTACAAATTCTCAAGGGAATTACCCGCTACTTTCAAAACCATCCCAAATGGGGTAAAGGGCGAGATTGGTTAGGTATTTACGAAGAGTGTTGTCGCATTCTTTGGGAAGAAATTGATTATCTTAACGAAGGTCGTAACGCCGATACTTTTCGCCGGAACTTTCGCGGCTACGATTGGGTAAACGTTCCCAGAATATACTGGCGTTATGCAACTTCTAGAGTGCTAACTTTGGAATATCTCCCTGGAATTAAAATTAGCCAATACGAAGCTTTAGAAGCAGCAGGTTTAGATCGAAAGGCGATCGCTCGTCAAGGCGCTCAAGCCTACTTGATACAGTTACTCAATAGTGGCTTTTTCCACGCCGATCCCCACCCCGGCAATATTGCCGTTAGTGGAAGTGGGGCTTTAATATTCTACGATTTCGGGATGATGGGGCGGATTAAAGCCAATGTCCGCGAAGGATTGATGCAAACCCTGTTTGGTATTGCCCAAAAAGACGGCGATCGCGTTGTGCAGTCTCTGATCGATTTAGGTGCGATCGCCCCAACGGATGACATCAGCCCAGTGCGCCGTTCCGTCCAGTACATGCTGGATCATTTCATGGATAAGCCCTTTGAAAATCAATCAGTCGCAGCAATTAGTGACGATCTTTACGAAATAGCTTATAATCAGCCATTTAGATTTCCAGCAACTTTTACTTTTGTGATGCGAGCTTTTTCTACTCTCGAAGGAGTAGGCAAAGGTTTAGATCCCGAGTTTAACTTTATGGAAGTTGCCAAACCATATGCAATGCAGCTTATGACCGATATGAATGGTTCTGAGGGGAATAGCTTTCTTAACGAATTAAGTCGTCAAGCAGCTCAAGTAAGTAGTACTGCGTTTGGTCTACCACGTAGGTTAGAGGATACGCTAGAAAAGCTTGAGCGGGGAGATATCCGCCTCCGCGTTCGCTCTATAGAAACTGAACGGCTTTTGCGGCGGCAGAGCAGTATTCAACTTTCAATAAGTTATGCTCTGTTAATCAGTGGTTTCACACTTTCAGCTACGATCTTAGTGGTTAGCAATCATGCATGGTGGGCACTAGTCCCTGGTTTAATTGCAGCAGGGCTTTCAGTGATCCTAATCCGACTACTTTTCCGCCTCGACCGTTACGATCGTATGTATTAATTGTTACTCTCAAAAAAAAATTTATGAAACTTAATTTCACGGGTTTTAGTGATCCGGGACTTATTCGTTCTAATAATCAGGATGCTTACTATATTGACCCAGATGGGCGGTTTTTCGTTGTCGCCGATGGCATGGGTGGTCATGCCGGAGGCGAGGAGGCAAGTCGGATTGCTACTAAGGAAATTCAAGCGTATTTAGTGGCAAATTGGCAATCTCCTAAGTCTTCCCAAGAATTGCTAGAGCAGGCTTTATGGGGTGCCAACCAAGCAATTTTGCACGATCAGCAAAATCATCCCGAACGCGCCGACATGGGTACAACGGTTGTAGCGGTAATTTTTCGCTCCCCAGAGTCGCCCTGGTGCGGTCATGTTGGCGATTCGCGCCTCTATCGCTTCCGAGAGTCGCAATTAGAACAGGTAACGGAAGACCACACTTGGGTAGCACGGGCAATCAAAATCGGTGATATCACCTTAGATGAAGCACGGTTACATCCTTTTCGTCATGTATTATCTCGCTGTTTGGGGCGTGAAGACTTGCATCAGATTGATCTGCAACCACTGGATGTAAAAGTTGGCGATCGCTTATTGCTATGTAGTGATGGTCTCACGGAAGAACTTGTGGAACAGAAGATTGCTAGCTGCCTCCAAGGCACCCCTTGGGTTGATAAAGCCGCCATTTCTTTAGTTGAGGCTGCCAAAGAACACGGAGGGCACGATAACATCACAGTTGTCATCGTCTCACTCGAAGAAAATAGTCATTAGTTATTAGTCATTGGTCATTAGTCATTGCTTATTGTCCAAGGCAAAGGACAATAAGCAATGACTAATCAAGTAAATATACTCAGCAATTTGTTCAGCGTGAGCATTTTTCCTTTTTACAATTTGATACAAATACTTTTAGCATGCAAAGTGACCTAATGAGGCTAAATTTGCATAAATGGGTAAATTGACTTCTTGCACGTAATAAGGTAAAGCGGCTATAATTCACGCTTATTACCATTAATTCCCCAACCTGCTTAAAATCCGAATCCTGCGAAGTTTCATCGATATTGGGGCAGACAGCATATTAGTTTTTCTGTTTAAGAAAAACTAATCGAGGGCTAAGGATAGCATATGCTCTTCTCCTCAAAGAAGGTTATGCAAAGCAGGAAGTAGTCAAAGAGGTAGTTATACCTATCTGAGTCCAAATAGAGCCTATTTTCTGGAATATGGTTCGCCTGACTTGGGTGGTATATCAATAGGATTAGGTGCAAAATATCAGAGCAGAAAAATTCCGCATTTAGAATGTGGGCAAACCTGTCAAACAATTGTTATCTTTCTTAATACAGAGGAACAAATGTTGGACAGTTACAAGTCCAACTATTATCTCATTTGGACTTCTGTGAGCGATATCACCTTTACGCTTTGTTTTTTCGGAGTTAAGTTATGAACCAACCAATGAAACTATCCTTGGAACAGCAATTCAGTATCTGCTCGTTTTCTACTCAGGTGCAAAATATGAGTCACGATCAAGCTAAAGACTTTTTGGTGAAGCTTTATGAGCAAATGGTAGTGCGCGAGGCAACTTATCAAGAGCTTCTTAAGCACCAGTGGGGCTTAGATTCCGGTTCCACTATGGCATAGAGTCGTTCTGATGTCGCAGTGGACGACCTCCTTCTCTTGCTTGGTTCCAAAGAGGAAAAGAGCTGGGGCTGTCGGGGCGTCAACTTCGATAAACAATTCCACAAAAGCGGCGCAAAATTTCAATTACCGAAATTAACTAAGAATAAGTAAACATTGTCTACCGCACATCTGCTGAAGTCTAGACCTAAGTTTAGATTTATCGGCTAAATTTATTGTTTGCTTTAGCCAAACTTATTTTTGTTTCGTCTAGTCTGAGAATCACACCTGCGTAAATTTATAATCATCTAGAATATGTACACACGAATAGCCAGAGAGAATTTAGATAGCACTGCTTTGGCAGCTATTTATTTCGCTCTTTATACATATAACCGGAACTTACATATTTATATATATTTTGTTTATAAAAGTTTACATTCTTGGAGTGTCTACACCTTAGTTGCATCTCAAATATGTAACATTAGGAAATTATGCCTAGCTGCAAAGATCGTGTGGAGAATCTGTATCAATACCTTCCAGTTTTGCCAGAATTTGAGGCTTGATCTTTTCGTACTCGCTTTTGAGTAATCTTTTACTAAGTTGCGGGTCGGCAGAGGATATCAATGTATTGCTGATTGCGACCCACTCTTGCAGTCGTTGACACTGGGCAGAAGCAATGCTGGAAGATAAGATATGGGTACAGTGATTTGGTGCTTCTCGTCCAAAGAACAACAGGCGATAATAACCTGTATGGTGTAGTAACCGGGCAATTTCTTGACCAATACTGGTTTTGAGATCAAGGTAATAAGGTAACCATTTAGCGCCATGTTTGCGGTTGTAGATCACAGTAATCCATAGCAGCATGGGATAAGGAATAGAAATGAAAAGAAATTGGTTATAGCGGGTACAGAGTAAGCGCTTTTGAATTTCCTCTTGCGGTAGCATCACCCACAGAGCTGGTAAAACCTCCCCATTGGTATGAATGGGCTGGGGAAACACAATATCGGCAATCGGTTTATTTTCAGGCCAGGAAATAGCCCGAGCTATTTCATCGTTTGACCCGGATGCGTGCAAATCGGCTTTTGTCTTTTGTTCAACAAGCTTAGGGCTAACTGTAATAGCAGGAACTAGGGTATCGCTGTCTTGCTTAAGCATGGGTGTATGCTCAGGCTTTTCTAGAGATGCTAAAACTCCGAGGATTTCAGCGATATTCTGGGGGCGATCGCGTGGTATTTTAGCTAGACAACTCATCACCAAATTTTCGATTTCTTTTGGTAGTTCTAATCCCGGCGCAATCTCAGCAAAAGAACGTGGTTTTTGATAATGATGTATTTTATACCACGCTCCAAAAGAGTGAGTTGATGCCACCAGTGGCATTTTGCCTGTGAGCATCTCAAACATCATCACGCCCAAACTATAAATATCAGCACGGTTGTCTAATTCTTTACCCTCCATCTGTTCGGGAGAAGAATAAGCCAATGTCCCCAAATAAAATTTTGTCTGGTCGCCATCTGAGTGTAATAACTTAGCAATACCAAAATCTAGAACCTTGACCAATTCTCCGAAACTCTGATCTTGAATCACCAGTATATTACTTGGCTTGACATCACGATGGATAATTGGGCAAATTGTACCATCAACTGGGATACCATCATGAGCGCACTGTAACCCCAGGCTAAGTTGACGCGCCATACTCAGGAATCTTGGTAAAGGCACTCGTTGCTTGCGAATAATATTGTTCAGGCTTTGTCCTTGTAAGTATTCCATCACGTAGAACGGCGTATTATTGTCATCTACGCCATAGTCCATAACTCGGACAATGTGGATGCTTTTTTGCCCTAGTAAAGCACAGGTTTTTGCTTCTCGCTCAAACCGATCTTCCAATCGCAGCTTTTCATTTTGGATTGATATGGCGAGAAACTTAACGGCAACGGGTACACCTCCCAACAAAGTATCTTTAGCACGATAAACCCGACCCATTGCTCCAGTACCGATTAACTCCTGGAGTTGGTAGCGTTTGCTGAGTAAGCGACCAATGTTGGGGTCTGACATAGAGAATTTAAATCTAAAAGCAGATTGTAAGTGTTTGGGAGGAAAAGTGCATTCAAACTGATATCTGAATTATTGCGCCTATAAATAAATGACTTTTTCGGCTTGTACCGCCAGGCAGAAATGGAAGTTAAATAATTCGTAATTCGTAATTCGTAATTCGTAATGACGCTCTCTGCGAGAGGCTACGCCAACGCGGACTTGCTAACGCCACCTTCGCGGAGCGTCTCGTAGAGAAGACAGTAATTAAGTTTTGTAACGGGGATTTAGAACAAGACTTACATACTTGCCGATTATAGAACCGGGGGACTTAAACCCACGATACTCGTTAAAAAGCTTATAGGATAGGCTTTTGTGCGATTTCCAATCATTGCTCTATTTAGGCAGTGCTGTACTAGCTTTTTTCAGTCTTCTTTTAGAGGATTGAAACCATTATCTGGCAGTTTGCAACCGAGACGGTTATTACAACTGGTGCAACATCCTAGTTCAAACAAGCAGAAAGGGTAGATTTATAATGAGGCTTTGTACCATTTTGCACTTTAATTGTCGTATAGTTTTAGTCTGCCCAATTTTGACTAAATAGATAACTCTAGGATCTGCCAAAAACCCTAATTAGGTAGTACCACAGTCACTACAGAGTTCTAATAGCTGAGTAATGAGTGCGGAGTCTTGAATATCAATAAAGCCTGAGGGGGCAATATGAAGGCGTGCTGGGAAGATTTTATCAGATCCAAGCCCTCATACCTCATAAATAATCCTCTAGCTTCTTAGAATTTCTAACTGTTATTTTAGTGGTCTATGACCCACAATTAAAGTTTTGCTTGATTAGGATTTTCCTTTTACCTCCAGCAAGACTGTCCTCTGCCTTTGTTTTGTAAGTAAGGATAATCATAGATACTTATTGGCTGACTAGGTTTTTAATCTTCGGGATCATTCTGACTACGTAAGCAGGTGTTATTTCTTAATAAAACTGTGATAATACTGATTGGTCGTTTTTCGTTTTCTCTGTAGGTTATAAGACATGTCAAAAACTAATTTATTACCCATTGCATAGTATTGAATTCGACGTTGGATAATCTTGTTAAATCGGGGAATAAAATCAGAAAAAAAGTATGGATTTTTGCTCAATTCTGTGAATGCTGTTACCCATTTTCCTTGCTTTATAGGGACTACAACTTGAAAGTAAGCTAGATTTTTCTTAAAGACTGCAAGATTATAAGAGATAGCACGCATTAAAGCTGGATTTTTTTTCACAACTTCTTGTTGCATGAAAGAATTAGTCGCTATGCAGCATTGATTTAGACGTGATAATATGCCTTGATGTACAATAGAATTGGGGCGTGATCGATAGAAATAATAGGGTTTTGGCACCAGAAAAAAGCGAGCGCCATTGATTAAGCATTTCATATAAAGCCAAAAGTCCTCAGTTATTCTTATGGTTTCATCGTACTGAATGCCGTGCTTAACCAGAAATTCTCGTTTGAATATAGGCTTGCTTAAACCAAGATGCAACCCTGGTTGTCCATAGACATCAGTTTCTACAAAATTAACGATATCAATTTGGAGAACTTTATCTATCTCTACATCTTCTCCACTTTCTTGAATCAATGTACTCCAAGGAGATGTTGCACCATCTTTGATTAAATAAAGATCGTCAGCAATCATATCGGCATTTGTTTCCTCTGCCAGCACCACAAGCTTTTCTAATCTTTCAGGAGCATACCAGTCATCTGAATCAAGAACAGCAACCCATTCTCCTTGAGCTGCTGTGATGGCTCGATTACGCGCAGCAGAAACCCCAAGATTTTGTTGATTAACTATCACTTTAAGACGTTGGTCAGTAAAACTTTTAGCGACTTCTACAGTTTTATCACTTGAACCATCATCGACCATGATAACTTCAATATCAGTGAGCGTTTGCTTTAAGGCTGACTCTATTGCCTTGGCAATATAAGCTTCAGTATTGTAAGCAGGGATAATCACTGACACTTTAGGATTCATGAAACTGAACTCCAGACTACTGACTACATGGTTAGAGCAAAATGCTAGAACCCTGATGATAAGTTGAAATTTATTTTTTTACAATAAGTACGTAGATATAAATAATTCCAGGTTTGTAGTCAGGACTTTAACGCTATTTTGAGGACTGGAACCCTTTACTAAGAGTCTATTTCATGAATTTTACATTGCGTAACATAGTTTGATCTATTCTTGCCTACTTAGTTAAAACTTAGTAGTTAGGTGAGAATAAACGATTACTCGTTAAGGTGAGGCATGAGATGATTCCATAGATCACAAACTTTTCTCCAAAGGATACCTTTTGCCAGGCAGCACTTAACCCCTTAAAAGCGTCATATCAAGATAAAGCTTTTTTCGCGGAATTTTTAGAGGAGCGAGAATAATTCTTTAATCCAAAAGCGTTCGACTGAGCGCTCACGCCGAAGTCTAAAATTAAATAAGCTAATCGGCATTTAAGTTGCATAATAACAGGGCTGTTCGCGAAGCGTTCCCGTAGGGTAGCCTTTACTACAAGCGAATCATTCTGGAAAAATGAATGACGATTAGCTTAACAGAGCTAGTGACTTGATTGTTAGGGTCAATCTAAAATCCTTGCATTGTGTGACTCTAGTAATTGCCTTGCTCAATTTCGCAGTGCTGTACTAGCTACTTACTGCTTTTAGGTTGACTGACGCTCTAGGCTAGCTTCCATTGTGTTAGTTAAAAAATGACCAGCCAAGACACCACTACTGAGGTAGTATGTATCTTGCGAAATTCGGTGTAGGGTTTCAAACCCACTACGACGCTGACGATCGCCTAGTACCTGGTAATGCTGTACAATAGTATCTAGACCAATCCAGCCTTCGCCTTCAACCTGCCCCAAAAGATTATGTTGGAGTAAAAAAGTATACTGACGTTCTCCATCATGCAACCGCCCCTTGTATTGCAAAGAGATTTCCGAGCGATCGCTACCAGGAAATATTAGTTTTGTGGCCATAGTGAACCAGTTATCTCGATTCCAAGCTATTAAGGTCATACCCTTGACGCTGATTGGCATCCCATTACGTTCCAGCCAATTTCCTTGTATTGCCCAGCGTCCTGGTTCCAATAAAAAAGTATGAGCCACCTTTTATATTCCCTGCCTTGATCGAGTGCCGCCAAGACTACAGTTATAGCAGTACTGAGTAATGAAGTGAAGAATAAAAAACTCCACCCACAAGGGGATGGAGTTTTTGGGCATGGCGAAGAAGTTGCTTTCTTCCCAATGCTCTGAAAATGTATTTAATTTTGAATTGTTAATTGTTTTTCCTGTCTCAGCACGGGCTAAACCTTAGCTATCCGCTAACAGCACTCAGCACTGAATCATGACCTTGGTAAATTTCTCCTAAAAGCACTTCTTGAGGTGCCCCAGTCGCAGTAGGTAGGTTGCCAGGAATACCCCAATTTCGCCAGTAGGCTAAAACTGCGAAGGCGATCGCTTCTTTAAAATCTGCGCTCAAGCCAACTTCATCTGTAGTCCAGACTGGTATTGATGTCAACAACAACTGTAATCTTTGTTTCAAATAGAGATTGCGACTACCACCGCCACATAATAATACCCGTTGGGGCATTGACGGCAAAAAAGTGCGGTAACTATGAACAATTGAAGCAGCTGTAAGTTCGGTGAGAGTTGCCAATATGTCGGCAGGATTAAGTTGGTATGCTTGGGCATCTTTTAAACACTGATGCATATAAGTCACACCAAATAACTCTCGACCAGTGGATTTGGGCGGCGGTAGATAAAAGTAGTCTTGGTTGAGCCATTGTTCTACCAAGAGATGGCAAGGAGTACCACTCGCTGCCCAATTTCCATCTTCATCGTAAGTTTTAGCACCAGCGCTTAAATGTTCCACCGCTAGATCCAATAGACTATTTCCTGGGCCAGTATCCCAAGCGCGAATTTTTGAAAGCCAGTCGCCATGCCGAGGTGGAATATAAGTAACATTACCAATACCACCAATGTTTTGAATACAACGACCCTCCTGGGGATGACTGAGTAAATAGGCATCTACTCTCGGCACGAGGGGCGCACCATGACCACCAATAGCGATATCAGCAACGCGGAAGTTGCTCACAGTTGTAATACCCGTAAGATGGGCAATTAATGCACCGCGCCCTAGTTGCAGACTATAACCTAGTGGGGAGTGGGGAGAGACGCGATTAATCGCGTCTGTACTAGGGAGTGGGCTTGCCGTGAGCGTAGCCGAATGGGAGTGGGGAGTGGTTTTCTTCCCGATTCCCCTATTCGCAGGTGGTCGATGATAAACCGTCTGACCGTGGGAGCCAATGAGAGTGGCTGGCTGATGAGCAATTTGAATATTTTGGGCGGCTTGGGCAAACACAATGGCGATCGCATCATCTATTTCTGCCAATTCTGCCATTGAGATCGCAACGCCTGCACCAACTGCCAATATTCTTTCTCTAAGTTCGGCTGGATAGGGATATGTTACCCCAGCTAGCAACTCAACTTTCAGATCCAATTCTGTACCGGAAATTTCTACCAAGGCAGCGTCTATGCCATCTACGGATGTGCCACTAATTAAACCGATAACGCGAGTAAAGACAGCAGCTGTTTCAGTCGGATGCATTTATGCACCTTTTATAAAAAAAAGTTTGTTTACAATTTAGCACTGATAACTTTGCGCTTTCTATATAAAGCTATTGACATCAGAGAACATAATATCAGTAATTTTCCTCTAAATGAAATGTAATAAATTACATTTTTCTCTACGCGGAGTCAAATCGCAAAAGTAGTAATTATTCTGATGTTGAAATCTCGAAGCACCTCGGACAATGAGTGTTGCACGAGAAAAATTTTAAATTCGAGCAGAATTGTCAAATGAAAAGTCTTTTAATTAAGTTCGCGATCGCTTCTGGTGTCGTTTTGTCCTTAGCTACTCTTACCCGTCCTGTAATGGCTTCGTCTTTTACGGTATCAATAGAAAATGCAGGCGTACAAAATGCACAATCATCAAATCTTGTGAATTATCATGTACAAACTTTTGATGCACAAACAGCAGGTTACAGTACAGCAGGCTTTCAATCGAATGATGGAACGACAAATGTTGGTAGCTACACGAATACTCTGATCCAGAATGCAGATCAATATGGCGGTGCTGGTGGAACAGGCAAATATTTTGATGTAAACGCCAACATATCTGGTCAAACGGTTTCTACCCTAAATTTGACAACCCCAGAAAGTTACTTTGGACTTTGGTGGTCTGCGGGAGACGCTAATAACGTACTGACATTTCTTTCACAAGGTAAGGTTATAGAAACTATAACTACTGCTGATGTGGTTAATTATATCGCAGGGTTAGCAAATAAAAGCAGCTACTACGGTAATCCTAATTCGACATTCAAAAATCAGGATTCTGGAGAACCCTTTGCGTTCATCAACTTCTACGATGTTGCCGGAACTTTTGATCAGGTTCAATTCAGCAATGTTGGCGGAACTGGTTTTGAATCAGATAATCACACAGTCGCCACTGGCTACAAGAGTATTACCGGTAATATAGTTATCACAGCAGTTCCTGAGTCTTCTTCTGTATTAGGAGTTTTTGTGATTGGTTTTGTGGGTGCTACTTCAGTTCTGACTCGTCGAGTCAACAAAAAGTCAGTTTTGCAATTGTCATAAGTGGATGCCTAAGCCAGGAAGTCACCCTCCTGACTTGGGGTTGACAAACTGTGCATGAGAGGTTATAGTCTTATGTTTTATCAATGATTTTGTAAATTCTCCTGATTTTCTCTACACCCTAACCCAGGCTTCACGTTGGCGTAACGTGCCGTAAACAGGATTTCAAAACTTTCAACGACAATTCAACATTAAATACAAGTTAGGGCGAGCTTACTGACGGTAGGTTCGCCCTAATCCTTATGATCACCCTTCTCTTACACTCAAAGCATAGCAAGCTTTCAGAGTAGCAATACGTCTAAGGCGTCTTGCTGGAAGAAAGAAAAGCAGTTAAGAAAGTCTTAAAGAATACTTAAAAAAGAAATAAGTAAGTGGGCAAGAATAAATCAAACTATCTTAGGCAATATAAAATTAATGAAATTGGCTCTTACTCAGGACTTCAGCGCTATTTTCCGGGCTGAAGCCCTGACTACAAACCTTTAATTATTCACACTCACTTACTTAAAAGGAGACAGCTTACAGAAAACCCACATCTGAAGAATCGATATGATAGAAAAGTAAATAAAATTTAAAAAATATTTATCAAATGGTGGTTCAATCATCTGGCTTGTCCAAGGTCAAAGACTCATTAACACAAAAAATCTTCTTGGGTAATGAACCTAATGCAGAGTTAATTGCAATTCTCACGGTTTACTTTGTCCAAGGAATTTTAGGGTTATCGCGTCTAGCTGTTAGCTTTTTCCTCAAAGATGAACTGCTACTGAGTCCAGTTCAAGTGTCGGCGCTATTGGGAATTGTCTTTCTACCTTGGATGATCAAGCCGGTGTTTGGTTTTATCTCTGATGGCTTGCCGATATTTGGCTATCGTCGGCGTCCTTACTTGATTTTATCCGGGATACTGGGATCTGTTTCTTGGGTGAGTCTGGCGACAATAGTTCATACTACCTGGGCAGCGACGTTAGCGATCGCCCTTAGTTCTCTCTCTGTAGCCATGAGTGATGTTATAGTTGACTCGCTGGTTGTGGAACGAGCTAGAGGCGAATCACAAGCGAAAGCAGGTTCACTACAATCTCTGTGCTGGGGTGCTGCTGCGATCGGAGGTTTAATAACAGCATACTTTAGCGGTCTGCTGCTGCAATACTTTACTACCCGTACTGTCTTTGGGATTACCGCCTTATTCCCTCTGATCGTTTCAGGGGTAGCTTGGTTAATTGCTGAATCCCCCGTTAACAAAGATGCTAAAGACAGTAATCATCCTAACTCTCTATCAATCAAACATCAATTGGGGCAGCTACGCCAAGCCATTACCCAAAAATCAATTTGGCTACCAACGGCATTTATTTTCATCTGGCAAGCTACGCCAAATGCAGACTCAGCCTTTTTCTTCTTCTCTACCAACGAACTACACTTTGAACCAGAGTTTTTAGGACGGGTGCATTTGGTAACAAGTTTCGCTTCTTTAGCAGGTGTTTTGATTTTTCAACGTTACCTCAAAAGCATCCCTTTTCGCGTGATTTTTGCTTGGAGTACTGTCCTTTCCTCAATTTTGGGGATGACGATGCTGTTGTTAGTGACTCACACAAACAGGCTGTTAAATATAGATGACCACTGGTTTAGTTTGGGTGATAGTCTTATTCTCTCTGTGATGGGCAAAATTGCCTTTATGCAAGTGATGGTGTTAGCAGCAAGGCTTTGTCCCTCTGGTGTGGAAGCGACATTATTTGCTTTGTTAATGTCGGTGTTTAATTCAGCAGCAACGGTTTCCCAGGCATTGGGGGCATTAATCACCTATTGGCTGGGGATCACTGCAACAAACTTTGAGTCACTTTGGATATTGGTGGTAATTACTAATCTCAGCACACTGTTACCCCTACCATTCATCAAGTGGCTACCTGCGGCTGAGGAGCAAACTGAGATACCCAAAGATGGGGAACAATCGTTTTTGCCTGATTTGATGTCTGAATTGGTACTGAGAGAATCAGAGTCAAAAATCGTTGAATAGCGTAATAAATATTACACAAGATTGAGTAAGTGCGGTCTTCTGCCAAGGGAAAGGAGGCGCTAGCAAAGTCATAAAGAAATTCTTTTCTAGCGGCTATATATTTTCGTGCAAAGTAACAGTAAAAAAGAAAGTATATGCAGAGTTTTAAAAGTCAAGAAAGCCCAGTTACAGAAAAATCCTATACTCGTGGAGACTGGCAAGGAGGATATCAATCGCTCACGCAAGAGTTTGATTATTGGATTGATGATATAGAAGGAGAAATTCCCAGAGAATTACAAGGTACGCTGTTTAGAAATGGCCCCGGTTTGTTGGATGTGAATGGGCAACTTCTTCATCACCCATTTGATGGGGATGGGATGATTAGCAAAATTACCTTTACCAACGGCCGCGCTCATTTTCGCAACCGCTTTGTCCGCACAACTGGCTATTTGGCAGAGCAAAAAGCGGGGAAAATTCTCTATCGCGGTACTTTTGGGACTGAAAAACCCGGCGGTTGGCTAGCTAATATCTTTGACTTCAAACTCAAAAATATCGCCAATACAAATGTTATCTATTGGGGTGGTAAACTGCTAGCACTGTGGGAAGCGTCTGAAGCATATCGCCTCGATCCCTATACTCTTGAAACCTTGGGGAATGAATATTTTAATGGTGCTTTGTCAGCAGGTGAAGCTTTCGCTGCACATCCCCGCTTGGAAAAGAATTGTGATCAAGATGGCGGCGCACCTTGCCTGGTAAATTTCTCGATTAAGCCGGGATTATCTACCACAATTACTATTTTTGAGCTAAACCCAGCAGGTGAAATTGTCAGACAGCACGCTCATAAGGTTCCAGGTTTCTCTTTCATCCACGATTTTGTCATTACTCGCAATTACTGTATCTTCTTTCAAAATCCTGTCACCTTTAATCCTATACCTTTGGCCTTGGGAATACGTGCGGCGGGAGAATGTATCAAATTTCAGCCAAATCAGCCAACTCAAATTTTAATTATTCCCCGCTTCCCCAAAGAAGGGCAAGAAAAGATAAAAATTCTAGAAACTCAGTCGGGTTTCGTCTTCCATCATGTCAATGCTTTTGAGGTAGGAGACGAAGTTTTAATTGACTCCATTTCTTACCAAGATTTATCAAAAATCGAACCTAAAAGCGATTTTCGACAAGTTGATTTTGAGGCGCTCTCACCTGGGCAACTCTGGCGATTTTATTTGAATCTAAAGGATGGGACAGTACGGGGGGAATTGATTGATGGCCGTTGTTGTGAATTTCCCAGCATACATCCGGCGAATGTGGGACACCCTTATCGATATCTATATATAGGTGCGGCTCATGCAGAGACTGGTAATGCTCCCTTACAAGCATTGCTGAAAATTGATTTAGAGTCTGGTAAAAGACAACTTTGGAGTGCTGCACCCCGTGGTTTTGTGGGTGAGCCAATTTTTGTGCCGCGTCCAGGTTCCGAAAAGGAAGATGATGGTTGGGTATTAGCTTTGGTTTATGATGCTGCCCATCACCGCTCAGATTTGGTAATTTTGGATGCTAGTGATTTTTCTGCATGTGCGATGGCGCGGCTACATCTTAAACATCATATCCCCTACGGTCTGCATGGGAGCTTTACTTACGAGGTTTTTGGAGAAATTTGATCCCCTCTTTGGGTGAAACCATTTTTTCGCTAGAAATGATATGCAAATCGATATTTTTGAGCAAGCGGACTAATTTTTGCGTCAAAGATCCTTTAAGGAGCATTTGCCAGCGCGATCGCTGACTTTCACCAATTACAATTTGGGTGATCCGATATTTCTCGGCGACTTCAGCGATCGCATTGGCGACGTTACTGTTGGTAACATGAAGAAAAGTACCTTCAAATTCTTTACAAAGTTTCTCACAAGTGTCAATATGTAGGCTTTCCCCTTTGGTGAGGAAGCGTTCTGGATTGGCAACGAACAAGCTATAAAGTGGGGCGCTCATATAATTAGCCAACCTTGCACCCCGACGTAACAACTGCACTGAGTTGGGATAAGTGGATATACATACCAAAACTCGCTCGTGAATATTACAGGATTGGCTGTTACGGATAGTGGCGATCGCATCTTCTTCCACGTTGTCTGCTACTTCGCGCAAAGCCAACTCCCGCAAAGCAATCAGGTTACGGCGGTGGAAAAAATTATCCAGGGATTGTTGGATTTTGTCGGGTGCATAAATCTTCCCTTCTAATAATCGTTCTTGTAGCGTTTCGGGTGTGACATCTACTAGTACTATTTCATCTGCATCATCCAGAATCCTGTCAGGAACTCGCTCACGAACTACTACACCTGTAATTCGGGCTACTAGGTCATTGAGACTTTCCAAGTGTTGCACATTCATTGTAGAGTAGACATCAATACCTGCTGCTAAAACTACTTCTACATCTTCGTAGCGTTTTTCGTGTGGTGAACCAGGGACATTAGTATGGGCAAGTTCATCGATTAAGACTAATTGGGGCGATCGCTTTAAAATAGCATCTGTATCCATATCCGTTAGCATCAACCCATCCTGAAGATATTGCTTGCGGGGTAAAATGTCCAGTCCCTTTGCCTTCTCAGTTGTGTCCTTGCGTCCGTGGGTTTCCAAAAGCCCAACGACGACATGAATTCCTTCATGTTTGAGTGCATGTCCCTCTTCCAGCATCCGGTAAGTTTTACCTACTCCAGGAGCCATGCCAATAAAGATTTTATGCTTGCCCCGTCGTCGTGGCGGATAAAGCGAGTAACTTGCAGAATTTAAAGGAGTGCCAGCCGAACCAGTATTAGTATTATCTGACATTAGACCTGCCTTGAAAATAGGGAATGGGGAGTAGGGAAAAGAAATTTTTATGACTTTTTGTCTTGCACGAATATTTTAAAACAAAAATCTTATGGTTCACGCAGAAGCCTAGAGAGTAACGAAAAAGTGATCTATTTATTCCTAACGCCCCACTCCCCATTTCTTAATTTTGCTGACGATTAATATCTTGCAAGTCAAGAGCATAATTCAATCGGAGAACATTGACTCCCGGTTCGCCAAAAATCCCTAAAAATCTTTCATCAGTATACTTATTAATTAAAGGTAGGATCTCATTGTCTTTTATTCCCCGCGCACCAGCAACCCGCGTCAATTGCTGCCGTGCTGCTTTGAAGGAAATATGGGGGTCTAAACCGGAGCCAGAAGTATAAATTATATCAGCGATCGGGTTAAGATTTTCGTCTCGCAATTGATTTGCCTGTTCTAAAATCCGCTTTAGTAGCTCTGGATTGCTAGCAGCGAGATTGCTGG
Source organism: Nostoc sp. (assembly GCF_054880495.1). NCBI lineage: Bacteria > Bacillati > Cyanobacteriota > Cyanophyceae > Nostocales > Nostocaceae > Nostoc > Nostoc sp. Next base: position 42,855 of record NZ_JBTYKD010000016.1, on the reverse strand, counting down.
CTCCAGATATGCCAGTTGGCTTGGCTTTTTTTCCTTGGCTATATCTAACAGTACTGGGACGAGGATGGAAATATCGCTCAGATGTGAACACCTGACCAATTAAAGCCGAACCAATTGGTTGATTATTTAGATTCAGCATGATGCTGCCGTTGGCTTGATAGGGTAAAAAAACTTGACCCACTACAAGGATTATCAAAGGATAGATGATTGCAGTCAACAACCAAAGCATCAGAGTTATGAAAATTGCTCTGATGGTTTCTCGAATAATAGCCATAAAAATTTTCCAATTGCTGCTAATATTTTATTTTTAACTTAAGCCAAGCCCACAACTGTAATTAGTATATCGAGCAACTTAATGGCGATAAACGGCGCAATCATCCCACCTAAGCCATAAATTAAGAGATTGCGTTGGACTAGCTGATTAGCTGTCAGGGGTCTAAATCGCACACCCTTCAATGCCAAGGGAATCAAAGCTGGAATAATTAAAGCATTATAAATCAGCGCTGATAGTACAGCAGACTTAGGGCTAGTCAAATTCATAATATTCAGGGTTTGCAGGTTAGCAGCGACAAATATCACTGGGATAATTGCAAAGTATTTAGCAATATCATTAGCGATCGAAAATGTCGTCAATGCGCCGCGAGTAATCAACAATTGTTTGCCGATGCTAATGATCTCAAGCAGCTTTGTGGGATCGGAGTCCAAATCGACCATGTTGGCGGCTTCTTTTGCAGCTTGCGTCCCTGTATTCATGGCAATGCCGACGTTAGCTTGAGCTAAAGCTGGAGCATCGTTAGTCCCATCTCCGGTCATGGCAACCAGTTTACCTGCTACTTGTTCCTTTTTAATGACGCTGATTTTGTCTTCTGGTGTGGCTTCGGCAATGAAGTCATCCACCCCAACTTCTTTGGCAATGACAGAAGTTGTAATTCGGTTGTCTCCAGTTAGCATGATGGTACGCACTCCCATCCGTCGCAGTTGCTCAAAGCGATCACGGATACCAGGTTTGACAATATCTTTAAGATAAACAATCCCATAGATTTCGTTATCTAGGCTGACTGCTAGGGGTGTACCTCCTAGACGAGAAACTCGTTCGTAGGCAACATCCAATTCTGGGGTATCGCGTCCGTTGCGGGAACGGACAAATCCTTTAATGGCTCCTACTGCCCCCTTCCTGGCCTCATGTCCACCAGCTAAGTTTGTGCCACTCATGCGTGTTTTGGCAGAAAAATCAACTGCTTCGGCCTGAGTGGAGTCAAAATCAAACCGTGCTACTAAATTTTCTGCCAGTCTTACAATGGATTTACCTTCTGGTGTATTATCAAAGAGACTAGCGGCCCACGCAACATTAGCAATTTCCGAGATTGAATAACCGTTGATGGGAATAAACTCTTCCGCTTGGCGGTTGCCGAGGGTAATTGTACCTGTCTTGTCGAGAATTAAAGTGTTGATATCACCACAGGCTTCGACTGCTTGTCCTGAGGTGGCAATGACGTTAAATTGGGCAACTCGATCCATACCAGCAATGCCGATAGTAGTTAATAAGCCGCCAATGGTCGTCGGAATTAATGCCACTAACAGGGCAATCAAAATTGGGATGCTGACTGGACTGTTGACATAGTAAGCAAGTGCGGGTAGAGTTACCACGACAAACAAAAACATTAAGCTGAGAACTGCCAACAATACCGTTAGGGCAATTTCATTGGGTGTTTTGCTGCGTTCTGCCCCTTCTAAGGAGGCAATCATCCGGTCAATGAAACCTTTGCCTGGGTCAGATGTGATGTAGATAATTAGTTCATCTGAAATAATCCGCGTCCCCCCAGTGACAGAACTGGCAACGTCTGAGCCTGATTCTTTTAATACTGGTGCAGATTCCCCAGTAATTGCCGCTTCATCCACGGAGGCGACACCCATGATTACTTCGCCGTCGGCGGGGATGATATCGCCAGCAACGACGTAGATGGTATCGCCTTGTTTGAGGCTGGTGGAGGAAACTTCGCTAATTGTGCCGTCGGAAGCAAGTTTTTTAGCGATCGCCTCTGCCACAGTTGAACGCAAGGCATGGGCTTGGGCTTTACCCCTTCCTTGTGCCAATGCTTCAGCAAAATTGGCAAACCAAACTGTAAAGAATAAAATCCCGGACAACAAGCCGTTAAAAACTTGCGGGTTCTTTTGCAGGGCTGGGCCAAATAGATCGGGATCAATTGTTAGCAATAGGGTGATGATTGTCGCCACCCAAACCACAAACATCACTGGATTTTGAATTGCATACTTAGGGTTTAGCTTGACAAAAGCCTCTCTAATTGCCCTGAAGTACAGCCACTTATTACTTGCCCTAGCCTTTTTACGTGCTTGGCGGCGATCGCCAGGACGATAATTTGGGCGTCTAGCTTTGAAGTTAGTTGCCACTTGATTTATAAATAAAGTTAGGAGTTAGGAGAGACGCGATTAATCGCGTCTGTACAGGAGGAGAGACGCGATTAATCGCGTCTGTACAGGGGTTAGAGGCGCGATTAATCGCGTCTGTACAGGAGTTAGAGACGCGATTAATCGCGTCTGTACAGGAGTTAGGAGTTATTAGGAACTTACAATAAAAAATAGATCCAACCTGTAGGGTGCGTTACTAAGTCACCTTCATCGGATGGTGCGTTACGTGATCGTTAACATACCCTACGAAACTACGAAACCGGATAATTTATTTATTTTTTGGTATTCTCTTAATTCCAAACTCATAATTCATAACTCATAACTCATAACTTTTCTAACCGCCAGATGCTAGTTTCAAACCCTCTGCTATGGGGCCTAAAGCCAGAACGGGAAAGAAAGTCAACACTCCTAAAACCAGTGTGACTCCAGCCGTGATACTAGTAAATATCAGAGAATCAGTTCTGAGGGTACCACGGGTTTCTTGTACTTGTTGTTTGCTAGACATACCGTCAGCTAACAACAAGATGGCAATCATCGGAATGTAGCGTCCTCCTATTAAGCTAAGTAAAGTACTCAAGTTCCACCACAGGGTGTTATCCCTCAACCCCTCTAAGCCGGAGCCATTATTTGCTGCTGCTGAGGCGTATTCATAAACTACTTGCGAAACACCGTGATAGCCAGCGTTGCTAATTCCAGATAGGGAGATGGGATAAGCCAAGGCGATCGCACTGGGAATCAAAACTAGAATTGGGTGAATCAACAGCACTACGCCGATGAGGACGATTTCCCGCTTTTCAATTTTGCGTCCTAAAAACTCTGGGGTGCGTCCTGCCATTAGTCCAGTTAGGAATACTGTGAGAATTAAGTAAATAAATAAGTAAGCTGTTCCAGTTCCCTGACCACCCCAAATAACGCGGATAAACAAGTTGAATAGAGTCGAAAATATTCCTTGCGGCATCAAAGAATCGTGCATCCCATTCACAGCACCAGACATAGTAGCAGTAGTCATCACTGCCCAAAATGCCGTTTGTGCCCAGCCAAATCGAACTTCTTTACCCTCTAAATTAGGCTGTTCTAATCCCAAGGCGTTATTAACAAGGGAATTACCTTGCAGTTCTCCCACGGCTGTTACTCCCACTAGAACTACAAAAATTACAAACACCATCCAAAAAAGTAGCCAAGCTTGTTTGATATTGTTAGCAAATATACCGTAAGTGTAAATCAAGGCTGCTGGTATAGAAATCATAGCGATCATTTCTATCAAGTTAGAAGCGCCATTGGGATTTTCAAAGGGATGAGCTGAGTTTACGCCAAAAAAGCCTCCGCCGTTGTCGCCTAAAAGTTTAATCATTTCAAAGGATGCCACTGGCCCTCTGGCAAGATATTGTGTCCCGCCATCCAAGGTTTTTAAATCCAGAGTCCCAGCTAATGTTTGTGGTACACCTGCTAGAAGTAAGGCGATCGCACCAATAATCGAAATCGGCAGCAATATTCGCGTAATTCCACGGACGAGATCGACGTAAAAGTTTCCCAATCCTCTACCCGTCAACCCGCGAATAAAGGCAATTCCCACAGATAACCCCGTGGCTGCGGAGGTGAACATCAAAAAGCCTAAAGCCGCTACCTGGCTAAAATAACTTAAGGTTGTCTCACCAGCATAGTGTTGCTGATCGGTATTCGTCACAAAGGAAATAGTTGTGTGCAATAATACATCCCAGGTGGTAGCACCGAAGCCGTTAGGATTCCACGGTAAGAGTCTCTGAAAATATATCAGTAAATACACTGAAACCCCCATAAGGAAGTTGCTGCATATTACAGCCCGGATATATTGCCAACCCGTCATATCATCCTTTCTCCGAACACCCGCTAGTATGAACATACTTCGCTCTATGGGGTTCATTAAAAAATCAAGCAGTGTCTTTTCTCCCAAGAAGACACGCGCTATATATCTTCCGAATAGCGGAGTGATTGCTATGACAATACACAGCGTTAAGCCAATTTGCAAAAAACCTTGTTCCATAGATTTTGCGCTCAATTAAATTTAAGTTAAGTCCTAGCAAGCGAATTCTTAGAAATAACAGATTAACTGTTGGAGTATTTGATTTCGAGGGATTTACTATTTTCAGTTCTGACTATTTTCCAGATACTTGCTAAAGTTTTTGTTAAGAATATTTAATTTTTACTCTTAATTCATCTATTTCACTAGTTAGGATTATTTGTTTATACAATACATTTTCCAAGTTTGCAGAACTTACGCACTCAGATTCTCCATCGCATTACTCCCTGACAATATCGGCAACGCGGTTGCCGCCCCCAATACCTGATTGTCAGACACTTGCAAGTATCTCTGGAACTGCTCTAAATTCCGATGCCCTGAGATTTCCTGAATTACTCACAGTGGGATAAGCTAAACCACATCTAGTTTACATATCTAAAATTTATATAACTCTTGTGAGGTGGGCAGCGTTCGACTGACTTGTACTGAGCTTGCCCTTCGACAGGTGTTACCCTGAGCTTGTCGAAGGGTTCAGGCTAACACCTGTCGAAGGATCGAAGTAGCGCTCACGCCCAAGTCTTGCCCGCCCTAATGGGAGCAAGTTAAATGTGTAACAGCTTACCAGCGTTACTCATCTGGGTTAAGGCAGTACGCCGAAAGCTGTGGGTACTGACTCCAAAAATATTTTCATCTGAGTTGTCAAAGCCGTTAACATTATTGTCGAGGTCGTTTAGGAACGTAACTGTATTTTTGTTGAAGATAGTGCTTTGGGTGGAGTTGGCATTGAAGACATCAAAGCTGTCCGTGATGCTAGTTTGCCCATCAAACAAAATATTGCCCAAATTTACAGTAGCTCCTGTAGATTTAGTGAGGTTATCTAGGTTTTCCAAGGCAAAGTTTTGCAGGATAAGTGGGGGAGTATATACCTCTGCAAAGCTGATTTCCACATTGTTGCCATTCTAGGTCAGCAGCAGATTTCGGGCAGTCAAGCCATAACCCCGGAATATTAGGGTGTCCACTTCGGCAATGACTGCTGCTGTGGGGTTTGTACCTTTACCTACTCCACCGAAATCAGTGATAGTATCACCCTCGTCGCTGATGTATGTGGTCGTAAACAAATTTATCCTTGCCCCCTCCACCGGTCAAGGTGTCGTCGCCATCAGAAGATGTAATGGTATCATTACCCTTGGTTCCAATGATATGTGCCATTATTTTTACCTACCTTAATAAATCGATTTTTTCAGTAACTTCAGTTGTGAATTTGCTGTTTGTGCTGTTTCAAGGCACAAATAACTTGCTTCAAAATTGATATTTTCGGCAAACTTCATCCGTTCCCCTTAAGGAAAAGTAATATTTCTCGAAGATTCACCTTTGGACTGACTTCTAGGTAGCAGAGAATTTAACCTGTTAATATTTCTGTAATTTGGTTACAAAAAGTCCAACCACAAGGTTAAGTGCTGCATATTACAGCAACACATTACCATTTACTTGTTCGTGCAAGAACGCCTTTACAACAAATTTATATTTCCTCCATCGAAATAAAATATTTTAATGCGACTCAACAGAGTTCAAATTAATCTGATTAATACCTATTTATTGAGAGGTTAAGGTGATGAACATTTTGTCAATAAGCAATAGCGCTTAAAATCAAGCTGAGAATTGGGTTAGAAAACATAATTTTTCAGATGGCGATGCCTACACCGGGCTGTGCCTACGCGCCACATTTCAAACCATCATTCGTTCTTACCTCCAAATTCAATACAAAGCTTAATTAGATACTAATTAATTGACGATAATTCCAGTATGATTACTAATAGACAAAAATGATTTTGTCTTAACCGATCACGAATGCCTTAATCCCTATTTATTCAGCGTAGGCACGATCGTTTTCAGCGAAGATTAGTTATTTCAACTTTCAAAAAGCCCAAAATCTGAGCGGAGGATTCAAGATGGTAGCGCTGAAACAATGTATCTTCGTTAGTCACCTTGAAAGGGCTAGTCCTATAGTTATACAGATTTTTAGTAAATCATAAATGACGATATTAAGTCGATTAGTGACTATGAAAGAAGCTATAACTGAGCGTGGGGAGACATACGGGCTAATAGCGATCGCCTTTGCTATCGTAATCAGCTTGGAATATTTGACACCACCTGAGTACGTATTTGGCTACCTCTACACAGGGACGATTTTGTTAGCTGATTATCGATTGAATCGGGGAGCAGTATTAGGAGTCACTCTTGCAGCTACAGGATTAACATTATTGAATTTGTTTGTTCCCGGAGGAGAAATAATTCATCCCCCAACGTTAGCAAATAGGTTGATTGCAGTGTTGGCTTTGGTGGTAACGGGTTGGTTAAGCGATCGCAACCACCGCAATGAAGAAGCGATCGCTTATACGCAAGCACAATTACGCTCCCAAGAACAACTAGCTATCATGCGTGAAGATTTTGTTTCTACCCTAACGCATGATTTGAAAACACCCCTATTAGGAGCAATTGAAACGCTGAAATATTTTCAAAATGAGCAATTTGGTGAAATCACGCCAATGCAGGCAAAAGTTCTCCTAACAATGGCTCGTAGTCATCGCAGTACACTACAATTAGTCCAAACTCTTTTAGATGTATACCGCAATGATGCCGAAGGGCTGAAACTACAGATATCACCCGTTAATTTGGTGACAGTGGCGGAGGAGATCATCGCTACCCTGGCGGAACTAGCAAGAACACGTCAGGTTTATATTTCTCTACACTATGGCGAATCAGATTTTCGGAGCTTTCTCTGGGTAAATGGCGATTCTTTGCAACTTGGGCGAGTGTTCACCAATCTTTTGAGTAATGGCATTAATCATACCCCTCGTGGCGGTAAAGTGGAAGTAGTACTTGAAGGTTATTCTAGCGATCAAGTAGTAAAAATACTCGATACTGGTTCCGGTATTACCGAAGAAGAGTTACCCCACTTATTTGAAAGGTTTTATCAAGGACATAGCGATCGCCACGTCTCAGGATCTGGACTGGGGCTTTATTTGACTAGGCAAATTATTGCTGCTCATGGGGGTACAATTTGGGCAGAGAATCGCTCACCACGAGGCGCACTGTTTGGTTTCAGACTCCCTGTTTGTCCACCGCCGGGGAGTTGAGAGGGAGATAAGGGAGATAAGGGAGACAATGTAGATAAGGAATACCCTATGCCCAATGACCAATGACAAATGACCAATGACAAAAATCTTGCTGGTTGAAGATGATGAATTATTTCGGCTTGGTCTGCGGATGCGGTTGCAACAAGAAACTAGTTTGGAGATTGTCGCAGAGGCAGAAGATGGGGAACAAGCTGTAGAGTTAGCAAATCGCTATCCCCTGGATTTGGTCTTGCTGGATATAGGTTTACCGGGGATTGGCGGGATTGAGGCTTGTCGCCAAATCAAGCAAAAGCACCCAACTTTACCAATTCTGGTTTTAACGTCTCGTTCTGAAAAACCCTTGATTTCACGGTTAATTGCTGTCGGGGCGCAAGGTTACTGTCTCAAAGGTATTCCAGCTGAGTCTTTAATATTAGCAGTGCGATCGGTTGCAGCAGGCGCTTCTTGGTGGGATCAAACGGCAACAACAGAAATTAGAGCCGCTTTTGAGGGCAATCCTACTGTGTTGCTGCCTGCAAAAACTGAGGAATCCTTAGAAAATCCCTTAACGAAGCGGGAACAAGAAATTTTGGCATTGGTAGCAACTGGCAAAAGCAATCAAGAAATTGCTGAGATTCTCTACATTGCCCCTGGTACAGTGCGGGTTCATGTTCATGCTATTTTACAGAAACTAGAAGTACGCGATCGCACTCAAGCCGCAGTTTTAGCTATCCAAAAAGGATTAGTAGCACCAGAATTATTAATTAATTAGATTCATTCATATCGGGCTAAGTGCCAGAGCGATCGCATCTAAATTAGTTTAGACCAAAACCAAGGTTAAGAACCAACGAAAAAATTAGCATTTATCATTCGTGGCTAGATATAGCAGCCGCCATAACGGTTAGGACGCTAGATGTAAGATATGCTCCATCGCATCCCGTAGACACTCATATTGGTCAAGTTGCTTGCGAATGCGACTTTTAAGCCAAGACCAGCATCGCTCAATCTTATTGAGATCCGGTGAATAGGGGGGTAAGTAAAGCAGTTTACAACCTGCTTGCTGAATTAGTTGCTCAATGCGACCGCCTTTATGGAACGTGGCATTATCAATTACTACCACCTGTCCTGGTTCCAGCAAAGGGATTAAGCACGTTTCCAACCAAATCTCAAACACAATCCGGTTGCAGGAACCTTCGATTGTAAAAGGAGCCATCAGTTGGTGGTTACGCAAGGCCGCAATCATATTCACTCGCCCTTGCCTTCGTCCTGATTTGAGAGCATGAAACCTTTCTCCTTTCTCATTCCAGCCATAACCGTAGTCTTCTCGATTGTCCATACCCGCTTCATCGACATAAACAATTGTTTCATCTGCTTGGGTTGTCAACTGTTCTATGAATGCTTGCCGTTTAATTTCATCCCGCTCTTGATAGCCATAGGTCTTTTTTTTCGCGTGAACCCAATTTTCTTTAACGCTCTTGCGATTGTGCGATGGTCGCAAGCGAACCGGCGTAGCCATCGCTGATGTCGCCCTCCCACAGTTGAGCCATCTCCACCTGGGTTTTATCACCATGAGATTTAGCAAAAGCCCGAAATTGATCCCAGTCTGTGATTTTATGGTTGTTTCCAGGCGGGTGGTTGGGCAACGGCAGAACATCTCCAGTTTCGGCTTTACGCTGCAACCATAGGTTGATCGTGTTGCGGCTGATGTTGAAAAGTTCACTGGCTTCGCTTTTCTTCAATCCATCTAACTCAATGGATTGGATCACCTTCTGGCGGAAATCGTAACTGTAGGGTCTAGCCATAGCAAATCAGACGATAGCAGCTCATGATAATACTTTTAGTCTACGTCCTAATAGACTAGACGGTTGCTATATTACCAATTACTACAGAGTAAACTACAAACTAAATTCTGCTGCGCCATGCTCATCAACTTCTGCATCCTTACCCATAGCAGTAGGTTTAAATTTAGAGCCATGAATTAATTCAGCAAACGCAATTCCTGAATTTTGGTGAAGAATATTCAGCACAGTCATAAAATCTCGCACAATTTCCCCTGGTGTAAGTAATGCTTCTGCACCCAAGCGATTAATAATTTCTTGGACAAATTCCTTCAACTCACGATTTGTCAAAGTCTGTTCATATCCAAAATTGAGTGCATGAATCTCAGCTAAACGTTGCAAAAGCGTCAAGATTTCTGCTTCACTTAACGGGTTCAATCGAATTACTGGTCCCAAATACTCCTGAACGCTAGATTGTGCAACAAAACGGCTTTCTTTTGTGCGTCTTTGCCAAGCTTGGTCTGCAAAAAGTCCCCGTTTAGGGTCTTCTAAAAACTTAGTTGTTCCACCAACGACAATACCAAGATGTTCTGCTTTGCACTGCATGGTATCGTTAAACATTGCCAGGAGTCGATTATAATTCTTTTCCCGCGTAATCGTAGTAGATATTTGATATAAATGTACGGCTTCATCAACTAAAATTAACAGTCCTTTATAGCCAATGTCAGCGACAAATTTAGCAAACAGTTTGATATAGTCATACCAACTATCATCATCAATAATGACGCGCACTCCTAAAGCTGCTTTCGCTTCAACTTTAGTAGTAAATTCTCCACGTAACCAGCGCATTGCTGCACTTTTTAAATTATCATCATCCAATCGGTAGCCACGCCAATAAGCGATAATCACGCTCCCAAAATCAAAACCGTGAACTAAGTCTTCAATATATTGAACTACTTCTCTAATTTTCGATTCAACTTGGTCATCAAAACCATCCTCATTCGGACGCATTCCACTTTCTTTAACCACTTCTTGTTGAATTTTATTAATCCATCCTTCTAAAATAGAGACTAAAGCACCACCATCAGGACGAGTTTTTGTAGCTAGGTGGCTCATTAATTCTCGATAGGTGGCTACACCTTCATTGTTGCTTCCTGCTAATCGGCGTTCCGGGGAGAAATCAGCATCAGCTACTACAAAACCTTGTTCCATAGCGCGGTTGCGAATTAGTTGCAGTAAAAAACTTTTCCCGGAACCGTAGTTACCAATTATAAAGCGAAATGCTGCTACACCCTCTGCAATATCATCGAGATTTTGTAATAGGCTTTTTAGTTCTTTTTCTCGACCTACTGCTATATATTCAACTCCTACTCTTGGTACTACCCCCGCACCAAGGGAATTGATTAAAGCAGTGGAGATTTTTTTTGAGATTTTGAGCTTTGCCATGAATTACATTTGACTTTATTTTAAACGCAGAAGCACGCAGTAAGTAGGTACTTAGCCTTAGCGACTTCCAACAAATAAATTATCCAATCTTGTGGGGTGGGCGTCTCGCCCACCCGTAGACCAAGGCGGGCAAGATGCCCACCCCACAAGAAATTGTTGAATATTTTTTTATTTGGAAGTCCCTTAGCGAATAGAATTCGCGGCTATACAGACAAAACCCACCTCCGTGGGTTTCAAATTCTTAGAGTCCGCGCAGGCTGACTTTGTTTGTGTAGCCGCGATTTATAATCGCCAGCTATATTTGCAAAGGTGAGATGCTCACGTAGGTAAGGTACATATTCACCTTACTACTAATCCGACAACAGCAATAATAATTTAATTTGAGGAAGTATGTCTAGCCATGAGGTTTTCATACATTGCAATTATTTTTTTGGCATGCGTTATATGTTCCTGATAAACTTCTGGACTTTCGGAATCGGAATTAATTATTAATTCACCAATAATATCACTTGCCCGTTCATTTATAGAATCGATTAATAGATTCGGCATAGTGATATTTGCTTCAGCAATTTTTTTAATAGCAGCCTTGGGATTATCTTGTTCGACTATAGCTTTTAATACTTGTAACTCATATACTGGGAGATTTTCTAGAAATTTAGTCCATTCTTCGGGTATATTCTCTGATGTATCAACCTCCGAAGTATCGATGATTGCTGAAGATTCAATTATTTCCGAAAAAGCCAACAATTCAATATCATCTTCTTTTAAGTTCTCAGACAAAGGTTCGAGATTTAATGTTTCTATTTGTTGGAGTAATTCCCATACTTGATTTTGCAATGAGTCTCGTTCTTCTTGCAATAATGAAACTTGCCCTTGCAACTGCTGTAATTCAGCTTTTTCTTCTGCTAGTTGGATTTGTGAATAATTCAGGATAGTTTGGATATTTTCTCTTTCAGTTTTTGTCGCTACAAGCAATTGATTTTTTTGGTTGATCTCAACTTCTAGCTCTTGACTTGCAATTCGCAGTTCGTATAGTTTTTCTTCTAATTGGGGTTTGAGTCTGCCTAAAAGAGTTAAATTGCTTTCAACTTCTTGTTTCTCCTGCTGGAGTTCAGAAATTTGACTTTGCAACAGGGTGATTTCACTGCGAGATACATTACAATTCGACTCTAGACGGCGTTTCTCGGCTGTGAGGACAGAAAAAGCATTGTTCAATTCTGCTTGATTTTTCTGCAAGTTATTAATTTCAGTTTGTCGGCTGCTGATTTCGGTTTCTAACTGCTTTTTTTGTCCGGCAAATGTTCTTAATTCTCGATGTAGACTATCCCTTTGATTACGGCTTTCTGTTACTTGATTTTGCAGTTGTTGTGATTCAGCATATAATAAATTATGATGTTCTTCGATTTGATTGATTTCTCTGACAACACGAGCCTTCAATCCCTCCATATCTTTAATCCGCTTGCGGAGAGAACCTAAAACAAACATTTCATAATTTCTGCGTCGCTTATCTACAAATAATGCTGCTGCATAGATAGTAACAGCCGTAATTATACCTGTGAGAAAGGCTTTCTTAAAATCCCAGCTTGGGACAAGGCTAAGTCCAAAACTCACACTAAAGGCAACTATGCCTAAGATTAATCTATTGCTGATCATTACTGATTGCATATTGCTGGTTTTTAGCGTAGTTAAATTATCAGAATAAGTAGCTCTCATCGTAATTCGTAATTAAAATGCACATAGGAAAATACTTAATGCTAGGTGTTGGATGTGTTTTTATTGGCATGAGAAAGTGTTAAATCTGCTTTTAAAAAATCAATAAACTGCCGTGCTGTACGTCCAGAACGACCATTATGGCGAGTTGCCCACTGTAATGCTTGATATTCCAAATCTTCTTGGGTAATATTAATTTCAGCTTGTGCGGCTAGATGTTGTATAATTTTCAAGTAAGTTTTCTGATCGGCTGGTTCAAAGGTCAAGGTTAAACCAAAGCGATCGCTAAACGAAAGCTTCTCCTGCATCGTATCCCAAGCATGGATTTCTTCGTTATCCTTGGGGGTAGGTCTATCCACAAAAAACTCCCGAATTAGGTGACGGCGATTAGAAGTAGCATACACAACTACATTTTGAGGACGTGCGGTTAAATTACCTTCTAAAACTACCTTGAGGGCTTTAAAAGCATCATCATCTTCTTCAAAGGAAAGGTCATCGACAAAGATAATAAATTTTTGTGACACACCCCGTAAATGTTCCACAATTTCTGGTAAGTCTTTTAAATCAGATTTTGCCACTTCCAATAAGCGAAGACTGCGTTGGGCTTTGCCCTTGCCGGAGGCATTGCTATATTCATTCAACAAAGATTTCACTAAAGAAGATTTGCCAGAACCGCGACTACCGTAAAGTAATACATGGAGTGCCATTTCTCCTGATAATAAAAACTCTGTATTTTTTAGCAAAGCATCTCTTTGAGACTCGTAACCTACAAGCGCACTCAGCTTAATCGGGTCAGAATAGCGAATACCGATAAACTGCCCAGCTTGCCAGCGTAAAGCGCGATATTCTGCAAATAAACCAGAGCCACATTGCCGATAATAAGTTGCTAACTTTTCTACAGCATCACCCCAATTGTCTAATTCTTGTAGATATGTAGCGAATGTCTCTACTCCTACGAATTCTTGCTCTTTATACCACACTACTGGTGAAATCGGCATATCAGCTACGCCTTGTATCCACTCACTCAAACAAGCGCTGCTACATTCATAGAGACTTTGCAATACTTGTAAATCATGCTGAACTCCTGCTACTAAAGCCGAGGGTAAATCTGCAAATTCTCGCTGTTGGGCTAGCCTTGTAAAGGGATTCTCAGAAAAGAGAATCTCAGTAATTAAATAGTCTTCCCAGTTTTGATTTTTAGCAGCCAAAGCGTGGAAGTAATTACCGTAGGCTTGGAGACAACCCCGTGCATCGGCATCAGTGTAACGTATAGTTTGTAACAGTTCCATAAATGCTATCCCCACTTCGGATTGCAGAACAGATTGGTAGAGTAAAAGTGAGGCTGCTTGGCGCTGGAGATAGTGAATCTTTGTATATGAGGAAGTACTTGGCATTGGCATCGCTTGATTATCCATCAATTAACTGTGTGGTATAGCTAAATAGCTATGGTAAATTGTCTGCTGACCTGGCAGTAAAGTCAAAATCTAAATAGGTTTTAACAATGAATTTAAGTATAATTGCTGCTTTTGCCTATGGCATATTAGCGGTTGTTGGTGGCATTATTGGCTACATTCAGGCTAGAAGTAGGGTTTCACTTCTAAGTGGTAGTATTAGCGGTTTATTACTAATACTTGCGGCTTATGTTCAACTCCAAGGGCAAACCTGGGGTTCGATTTTAGCAGTGTTAGTTACTAGTGTTTTAGTAGTAGTATTTGCATTTCGACTGGCTAAAACACGTAAGTTTATGCCTGCGGGGTTAATGACGATTTTGGGTGTGCTGGCATTGGCGGTGATGGTGAAGCAAATTGTGGCGAATTGAGGGTTTAAGTTTAAACGCAGAGGGACGCAGAGGGAAGCGCAAAGGTACGCAAAGTTTGTTTGAGTTAGTCGCTACGAACTTAGGCAATGCTGTACTTAGCGCAAAATCTGGCCAATCATTCGGTTTGCTTGGGAATCATAACCGCCGCCAAATAAATTGAAGTGATTCAAAATGTGATATAGGTTATAGAGCGTTTTTCTCTGCTCATAGCCTGCATCTAAGGGAAAGGCTTCGTTATAACTTTTGTAAAACGCTGCGGGGAATCCACCAAACAATTCTGTCATGGCAATATCAACTTCGCGATCGCCAAAATAAGTTGCTGGATCAAAAATCACGGGTTCTCCTGACGCAGTACACCCAGCATTTCCGCCCCATAAATCGCCATGTACTAAGGAAGGTTGCACCTGATGCGCCAAGAGTTCCGGGATAGCTGCGAGTAATTTTTCTTGCTGGGGGAAATTTCCTCCCCGTCGCCTTGCTAACTGAAATTGATAACCCAGGCGATGTTTAATATAAAATTCTACCCAGTCTGCTGTCCAAGTATTGATTTGGGGCGTTGAACCAATGGTATTGTTAATTTTCCAACCAAAACCTTGGCTACTGCTAGCTTTATGCATTGCCGCCAACTTGCGCCCCATCTCTTCCCACGAATTACTGTTACCGCTACCAAGTTCTAACCATTCCAGCACGATGTAGCTAGAATTCTCAGCTACACCGCAACAAATAGGTTTTGGGACGCGAATACTAGCTGTTGTTAGCATTTCCTTTAAACCCAATGCCTCAGCCTCAAACATCGCAACTTGGGATACTTGGTTAATCTTGACAAAGTAGGTTATCTCAGCATTGGAAACAGCATAACCTTGGTTGATGCACCCGCCACCAACCGCTCGCCGTTGCTGACTCGTAAATTTTTCGCCCGTCACCTGGCTAATATGAGCATCAATTTGAGTCCACATGATTAAATTGGGGAGTAGGAGGTTGCCTACTGTATCAAGGGTATATTTAAAGTCAGAGAATATTGTACCCGTGACATTCTTCGTTGTCACTTGGGTTAAGCGATCGCGTGTATCATATTGCCGCGATTCAACAGAAGCACTAACAACTTTGTTTGAATGTAAATTGCCAACACCGTGATAATTATAATCTGCTAAGGTGCGATCGCCATCTTTAACAGTATCCAAGCGATTGAGCTGATCGTAACCGTAGCTAGTCGATGAATTAGGAAGCTCACACTCACCGCTTGCAGTGAGTGTGAGTAGTTCATGGCTTGACGACAACTACACCATAAGCATCTGGGGAAAGATACTCTTTGGCAGCTTGCATCAAGTCAGTTGCATCTTGGCTCTGAATAATTGCTGGGTAGTTAAAGGCGGGTTCTAAATCTCCCACTAAAGACTGATAGTAGCCATACAAATTAGCGCGATCGCTTGGTGTTTCATTACCAAAAATAAATCTGTTCGCTACTCGCCGCCCCACACGGGCAATTTCTGATTCTGTTACCAACTCGGTTTGGACTTGGCGAATGTGTTGTGCGATCGCATCCTCTACTTGTGCTAAATTTTCCACTGCACATTTAGCTGAAATATAAAATGTCCCTTGCAACTGATTGCTCATGTTGCTCACAGAAATTGAAGAAACTAATCCCCGTTCTTCTCGTAAATCCCTCACCAGTCTTGATGTTCGTCCATGTCCCAAAATTCCTGCTAAAACATCCAGTCCATAGGTGCGATCTAACTGCGTCATTCCTGGAACTCGCCAAACCATCACTAGCCTTGCTTGCTGGAGACTTTCATCTCTAAATTCTCGACGGACAATTTCTGTAAATGGTGATTCAGTGGGGAGTGGGGAGTGGGGAGTGGGGAGTGGGGAGTGGGCAGAGACGCGATTAATCGCGTCTGTACTGAGTTTTGTAAATCCTTCAGCAACGGTTGCAATTAATTCTTCTACAGGCAAATTGCCCACAGCTACAGCAGTAATTGACCGGGGTTGATACCAATTAGTATGAAAATCTCGCATCTGCTGGGGTTTAAGTTCGGCAATCACCGATTCTGGCCCCAATACTGCACGGCGATAAGGTAACTCATCAAAGGCTGTCTCCATCGCTCGTCGAAATGTCCGGCGCTGGGGATTATCTTCTGAACGTCTAATTTCTTCTAAAACTACTAATCGTTCACGTTCAAAAGCATCATCAGGAATACTAGCATTAGATACTACATCTATTTGTAGTGGAGCAAGTTCGGCAAAATCTTTGGGCGCAGTGGTTATATAGTAATGTGTATAGTCTTGGCTAGTGGCGGCATTGGTAACAGCACCCCGTTCTTCAATTCGACGTTCAAACTCGCCACTAGCCAGTCGTTCTGTTCCCTTAAAAATCATGTGCTCTAAAAAGTGAGCCATGCCGTTAATGGCATCAGATTCTACGGCTGAACCAACTTTAATCCATACGTTGAGGTTTACAGCTTCAACTGGCATCTGTTCCGCAATGATTGTCAAACCATTGGGCAAGTGATGCAGGGTTGGAGTGTTAAGACGAGGAAATTTCCGCAGGGTTGAAGTCATTGCTACTTGTGTGAGGAGCTATGTTACCGAAAAATTGGGTTTAAAGCCCCGTCGTTCTACGACGGCTTTCTTTCAATTAATTAGTGTACCAATACACTATACTAATGATAGTGGAAAGGTAATCAACCACTTAAAAAACCTAGCTGTCGAAAGACAAAGCACTGAACCTTGACAATTAAACGTCACTTGCTACAACCGGGGGAACCCCCGCAACGCAGTGTCTCATCTATGCGGTTCTACTGCATTGTTCTAGTTTCCTCCTAGCAGTAGGTAAAAGATTTATAGGAGCTAGACGACTCAAATTTTTGGAACTATTTGTTTCAAACTAAACAGGACTTGCAGAAATGCAACTAGGGTAGGGCATACCCAAAGTTAACGCCTGGGGAGAGTCCCACCTCTGGGCTAGGTAACGCAAGGAACCTAGTTTAAGTGGTCTCATTGAACCAAGAATCCCCGTCGATTTATCGCGGGGAGTGTCAATTCTTTATCTTATCTGTCACCGAAAATCATAGAGCGCAAGCCCCTGTTTTCAAGTAGCGATCGCTGTGCGCCAAAGTCGCATAAAAGCGTAGCGTTTTTAATGCAAGCTGACGCATTGGCATTGCAAGCCGACGCATTGGCATTGCAAGATATTGACCAAGATAGCCGCACTAGGCAGAGCAACTAAATTTTATTTATGGGGGCGGGTTTTACCTGTGTAGACGCGGTTTCTAACCGCTCTTTTAAATTTCTCTCTAGATCCGCATCACCCTATTTAACGAGAGTAAGGGTGATTGAAGGTTTCCCAAGCAGCGATCGCCGCCTTTTGCAGGCGAAAACTGAAGTCTACGACATCTTTCATCATTAAGTGCCAGTTTCTCTCAGCTTCGTCCTGAATTATTGCCCAAGAGTCTTCTAAGCGATCGCGTTCCATCAATTTTCTGCCTTCAATTAATTCCCGTGCTTGACGCACAGCTTTCAAATAGGTTTCACGGGTGAGAGTAGCTGCTGACTCAGCTTGAGCGCGTATTTTTAGCGCCTCAATCAGCGCTTTGGTTTCTCGCTTCACTTCATCACTTTCGCCAGCCAATTCGATTTCTACTAATTCGTCGGTTTGAGAACTAATTACGACAATTACTATTGATTTATTAGATTCAATTACTGTGGGTTTAAAGGATTCAATCTTCTTAGCAGTCATAGTTAAAACATCCTTAATTACAAAGCTTACTTTCTAGATGAAAACTGCACCCTATACTAATAATCATTAGTCATTGTTAATTTCACAAAGCACAAAGGACAAATGACTAATGACAAATTAGTAAGCTTTTGTTGGTAGTTGTTGCTCTAATTTCAGCAATGCTGCAACTCGCACTTCTGTAGCAGGGTGACTGGAGAACAAGTTACCGAGAAACTGTCCAGAGATAGAATTGATAATTAATAACGGCTCATAAGCTGGATTGGCATTTAAAGGCATCTGCTTTGCTGAGGCTTCTAACCGTTGTAGCGCCCTAGCTAAGGCGCGGGGATTACCAGTTAATCTCGCTGAACCGGCATCAGCCGAGAATTCTCGTGTGCGCGAAATTGCTAGCTGAATAATCGTCGCAGCCACCGGCGCAAGGATTACTGTTAACAAAACTCCCAAAGGATTTCCACCTCTATTGTCATCTCGTGAACCACCGCCAAACCATAGGCTGTAACTAACCATTTGCGCTAAGAATGAGATCGCACCAGCAACAGTAGCAGCAATGGCTTGTGTGAGGGTATCACGATTAATAATGTGGGTAAGTTCGTGGGCGATAACGCCTTCGAGTTCGTCCTCTGGTAATATATTCAAAATCCCTTCAGTGACAGCCACAGCAGCGTGTTCAGGATCGCGCCCTGTAGCGAAGGCGTTAGCACCTTCGCTTGGGACAATGTAAACTTTGGGCATAGGAATATTAGCGCGATCGCTCAATCTCTGCACCATTCGATAAAGTCCTGGTGCTTCCCTTTCACTCACAGGCTGGGCGCGATATACTGCCAGGGCAATCTTATCTGATTGATACCACGAAAACAGGTTTGTTATTGCTGCCAAGCCAATTCCGATTATCAACCCACTAGAACCGGCAATTATCCAGTAACTAATTGCGATTAAAAGACCACTTAGCGCCGCTAGCAAAGCAGCCGTTTTCAATTGATTTGTCATATTCTTGCTCTCCTGCTAATGCTGTGTAAATTTTTGATAAAACAGCATTACTTCAGCTACAGTTTGATTGTATCCAGCTAAATTTAGATATATGGTACAGAAAACCTATTAGATAAGTACGGTTTTCCCACTTAAGTTTTATAAACACTAACTTAGTTGTTTTTGATACTTATCTATTGCTAATCAAATTAAGTTTTATAGATCATAAAAACGCATCTATCTATAGGAATAAATTCTTTATAGCGACCTGACCCGCAACCCCTCTCTTAACTCACGAAGAGGGGAGATAAAGCACAGCTACCGATTGCTATAGGTAGAGTACGCCCAATCTTTAAGAAACAAATATTAAATTCGACCAAAAGCAAAAATGGTATGCTTGATTTAAAGTCAAATCAATGGCGATGGAGCTCGCCAAAACCGCCTTTCCAGTGCAGGTTAAATTAATAACTGGAAGGGTGATGGCTCCTACTTTCCTCGCTGACTGCGGGAGAGTAGGGCTTGGCTAAATGCATTACCTGACTCCCCTGTAGAAAGTGTAACTCTACAAATCGCACCTCCAGGAGTCATGGAATGAAACATTTTCGTCAATTTGAACCATTTATTGCATTACCTCACCTGATTAAGTGGTTGCCTATTTCCATTGTGGTTGGCATTCTTGCTGGAACAGCTTCTGCGGCTCTTTTAGCATCATTGGAATGGGCAACCGATTGGCGAGAATCGCATCGGTGGATCATCGCCTTGCTACCGCTTGGTGGCTTCTTGAGTGGTTGGATTTATCATAAATTTGGTCAGACTGTAGAAGCCGGAAATAACCTTTTACTTGAAGAAATCCATAACCCCAAAAATATTATTCCCTTGCGTATGGCTCCTCTTGTTTTACTAGGAACAGACCTCACACACTTATTTGGTGGTTCAGCCGGTCGTGAAGGTACAGCATTACAAATGGGTGCTTCTTTGGCAGACCAGTTAACTAAAATATTACATTTTCAAGGAGCTAATCGGCGGATTTTGTTAACGGCAGGTATCAGTGGGGGATTCGCTTCAGTTTTCGGTACTCCCTTAGCTGGAACCGTATTTGGTCTGGAAGTTTTAGCAATTGGTAAAATTAATTATGATGCTCTTTTTCCCTCTTTAATTGCTGCGATCGTTGGAAATCAAGTCACCTTATTATTGGGTTTGCATCATACCGCATACCGACACGCTCCGTCCATACCGACGCTGACAATTTGGGGGCTGATTTCTGCGATTATTGCAGGTGCAATCTTTGGAATAATTGCAAGATTTTTTGCTCAAGTAACTCACAAAATCAGTCACTTATTTAAAGCAAAGATATCTTATCCTCCAATGCGTCCTTTGATCGGCGGTGCGATAATAGCAGCAATTGTTGGTTTGAGTGGAACAACTAAATACATTGGGCTTGGTATCCCTACTATCGTTGATTCCTTCCACACTCAACTACCTCCTTGGGATTTTGCAGCCAAATTGGGTATGACTGCTCTAACTTTAGGCGCAGGTTTTAAAGGAGGAGAAGTAACCCCTTTGTTTTTTATTGGTGCTACTTTAGGTAATGCTTTGTCGTTGGTTTTAGCATTACCCGCACCACTGTTAGCAGAAATGGGATTTGTCGGTGTTTTTGCGGGTGCAGCAAATACACCTTTGGCATCAACCTTAATGGGAATTGAACTATTTGGTGTCGAATCAGGGGTATTTATTGCTATTGGCTGTGTAGTGAGCTATTTATTTTCAGGTCATTCGGGAATTTACACTTCACAGCGTATCGGGTTGAGTAAATACTCTGCTGTATATTTAGAAGAAGGGGTAACTTTGGCTAATTATGGACGAGCAAAAGTTGAGCCAAAAATTAATTTACCTGATGATAGCGAAGAAGCAGGAAGTAATTCTCAGGAATAATTTTTTGATGCAATTAATGGATAATTGGGAAAGCCCGTAGTTTACCGCCGTAGGTCTTACCCTGAGCCTGCGCCGTTCGCGTAGCGTCTCGTAGAGAAGGGTATCGTATAATCAGCCGGGTTTTAAAGTTATTCGCAAGTTATTAAGCGATAAAATATTTGACAAATGAAGAATCATGGATTTGGCAAACTAGTTACTTTTTTAAATCAATTAGAACAAGAGAGAATTAGTTACACTTTAGCCCATCATCGGGATCAAACCATTATGGTAAATGTGGCGGTGGCTGGGGAAGAATGGGAAGTGGAATTTTTTGAGGATGGTTCGGTTGAGGTAGAACGATTTGTTAGTAATGCAAAGATTAATGGAGAAGAGGTTTTTAGTGAGTTATTTGCTATGTATTCAGACTCAAAACGTTCTCAAAAATTTGCATATTTTCAATATTTTTCTTTAAGGTCTCAATTGTTCCCTTAAGATGTTGATCATCAAACCATTTACCAGTTGTAACATAGTACAATTTACATATGGGGTTCCTATTTTTAAAAAGATTACTTTGATTATATATCAGTCCTATTATTTCGGATTTATCTCGTACCTTATCATTTTCAGGTAATTCTGGATTTTCACTAAAAAAGTCTTGACAGCCTAATAAGAATTTAGCAATATCACCAGCGTCAAAAGTGCTACTGGTTTTGGATTGAACTAAAATAAATTCAACATCTAAATATTTATTTCTTTTCTGTAAATCTTCAAGCTCTTCTTTCGAGCTAATCAAACTACCATTAACAAGAATTGCAATACCATCTAAGGCTTTATCAGTACCACCCCCAACATGGATGTCTTCAAGTGAAAAAGTATCATTATATTCTTTAGATACTATACAATAATTAACAAAATGCTCAAAAACCTCAAATTGTGCTAAGTCTTCAGGAAGAGATTGTTCTTGTCTAAAAGCCTTTAAAAAGCCACTTGTGATCCTGTCCATAATTTCCTTATTATTTACACAGATTGAAGTATAGCAAAATACAATTCAGTGTTGAATATTTTAAGTGTAATCGTTGGAAATACAAATAAAAGGTCACTCTGCTCCCAGGTGCTAACTGCATTTGGCTAACAGGTTTGAAAACGGGGATAGCAGCAGTCATAACCAAAATATAAGTAAGCTGAATCTCAATAATTATCTATCAGGTTGCGGTGGATAATACAGCCCACCGTAACCTTTAGATTAATAGATTGAGTTTAACAAAAGCGGCTGAAAACGATCGCTTTACATTTTAAACTTCTCGGTAATCCGCTTCATCGCCTCTTCGACATTTTCCCGACTATTAAACGCTGATATGCGGAAGTAACCTTCACCCGCAGCACCAAAGCCAGAACCGGGTGTGCCGACAACGTTGACAGTTTGCAGCAGCTTATCAAAGAATTCCCAACTGGATAAGCCATTAGGCGTTTTTACCCAGACGTAAGGTGCATTCACGCCACCATAAACTGATAATCCGGCGGCTGTGAGTTTCTCGCGGATAATTTTGGCGTTTTCTAGATAGAAACTAACCAATCCTTTGATTTGTGCCTGTCCTTCTTCAGAGTAAACCGCTTCGGCTCCCCGTTGGACGATGTAAGAAACGCCATTGAATTTGGTAGTCTGGCGACGATTCCACAGTTTCCACAGTTCCACATCGGAACCATCGGCAGCTTTTGCTGTGAGTGTCTTCGGTACCACAGTTAACGCGCAACGGGTTCCTGTAAAACCTGCATTCTTAGAGAAGGAACGAAACTCGATCGCAACTTCTCTTGCACCTTCAATTTCATAAATTGAGTGGGGAATCGAGGGATCGGTAATATAAGCTTCGTAGGCTGCATCAAAGAAAATAATCGAGTTATTAGTTTTGGCATAGTCCACCCATGCTTTGAGATATTCCTTGGTAGCAGTTGCGCCAGTGGGGTTATTGGGAAAGCAGAGATAAATTAAATCGACTTTCTTTGAGGGAATCTCGGCAGTGAAGTTGTTATCAGCCGTAATTGGTAGATAAACTAAGCCCTCAAACTCACCTTTATCGTTAGCATCTCCAGTATTTCCCACCATAACGTTAGTGTCTACATACACTGGATAGACGGGATCAGTAACGGCGATGATGTTATCATGTCCAAAGATTTCCAAAATGTTGCCTGTGTCGCACTTGGAACCGTCGGAGATAAAGATTTCTGAGGCATCGATCGCAGCTCCCCGTGCTTGGAAATCTTGACTAGCAATTTTCTCCCGCAACCAAGCGTAGCCTTGCTCTGGTCCGTAGCCTTTGAAGGTGTTGCGATCGCCCATTTCTTCCACAGCTTTAATCATCGCTGTGCGGCAAGCCTCCGGCAGAGGTTCAGTAACATCGCCAATGCCCAACCGGATAATTTTAGCATTACTGTTCGCTCCTGCAAAGGCATTCACCCGCCGAGCAATTTCTGGAAACAGGTAGCCCGCTTTCAGCTTCAGGTAGTTGTCGTTAATAGTTGCCATTATGTAGATTATGAAAAACGCCCTCAAACAGCTTACTGCTAATTTATGAGGGCGGGGAGTGGGGAAGATGGGGAAGATGGGGAAGATGGGGGAGATGAGGGAGACAAGGAGAATAACCAATGCCCAATGCCCAATGCCCAATACTTCTCTACGAGAGGCTACGCCAACGGCTTCGCTACTTCGACCCTTCCACAGGCTCAGGGTAGGCAAGCTCAGTACAAGTCAGTACAAGTGCCCAATACTTCTCTACGAGAGGCTGCGCCAACGACTTCGCTACTTCGACCCTTCGACAGGCTCAGGGCAGGCAAGCTCAGTACAAGTCAGTACAAGTGCCCAATACTTCGACTTCGCTCAGTACAAGTGCCCAATTAGATATTTATCGGCTGTTTACTATCTCCTGATGTGTAATAACTGTTGCGATCGCTAATTCCTGAGTGGGTGAGGATTCTTGTCCTGTAATCAATCTGGCTCCGCGATTACGGGTGAAATAGTTCCATGCCCACTTAATCATCACTACTAATTTATTGTCAAATTCAATTAAGAAGTAGATGTGAATCAACAGCCAAAACAGCCATGCAAAGAAACCTTTCAGCTTGATAAAACCCAAATCTACCACAGCAGAATTGTGCCCAATCATCGCTAAACTACCGTTATCAACATAAGAAAAGGGTGGCAAACTATTACCTGTAAGCCGATGCTGGACTAGTTCTGCGACATATTCTCCTTGTTGTTTCGCTACAGGTGCAACACCAGCTAGCGGTTTCCCATTTTGATGAGAAAAATTTGCTAAGTCGCCAATTACAAAAATATTGGGATGTCCCTTAATACTCAAGTCAGATTCGACGATAATCCGTCCAGCGCGATCGCATTCAACACCTGTGCGTTCTGCTAGCACTTTTCCCATTGCTGAAGCTTTCACACCTGCTGCCCATAATACCGTTTTTGAGGCAATTTCTTTAACTTCATCGCCTTGTTTGAGGGTAACAAGATCATTTTCAATATTTGTTACCAGCGTTTTTGTCTGGACAATCACCCCCAACCGCGTTAAAGATGCTTCCGCTTCTTGTGATAATTCTGGTGCAAAGGGTGGCAGAATCCGATCCAGACCTTCTAATAGCAAAATCTTGGCTTGGGATGTGTCAATGTTGCGGAAATCTTCTTTGAGAGTTTGATTTGCTAATTCGGCGATCGCGCCTGCTAATTCTACACCTGTTGGACCACCACCAATAATTACAAAAGTTAACCAAGCACGGCGTTTTTCTGGATCTATTTCTTTTTCTGCGGCTTCAAAGGCCGTAAAAATCCGGCGACGCATTTCTATGGCATCTTCTACAGTTTTCAAGCCTGGGGCGAATTCTTCCCAGTTGTCTTTGCCAAAGTAGGAATGCTTGGCTCCTGTGGCGACAATTAATGTGTCGTAAGCTATTGCTTCCTCGCCGACAATCACTTGTTGCGCTTCTGGATCAATATTATTCACCTCTCCCAGCAACACTTTTGTATTCTTGCTCTTGCTGAGTACAGAACGCAACGGCGAAGAAATATCCGCAGGAGATAGCGCACCTGTAGCGACTTGATATAACAGGGGTTGAAATAAATGAAAGTTGCGTTTATCAATCAGAGTAATGTTTACTGCCGCTTTAGCAAGTGTTTTTGCCGCATAAAGTCCACCAAAACCACCGCCAACAATTAGTACTTGATGGGGTGGCTTATTGTCAAGTGAATTTACCATAAGAAATATTATCCTGTATTCTGACTATTGTAACTATTCTTAACAAATTTGTATCAAAATTGTCATCATATATTTTGTATTGCTTTTTACATTTGAAGAATGATTAAAGTAATCAGAACTACAGGATAAACAGAACTTTTCCAGATAGAGGCGCAGACAATAAGAGTTGGGAATATTTCAATCCCTCTTTGCTTGTGTAAATTTATCAAAGGTAGATGTAAAATTTATGTAAGTTCACTCAGAAGTAGTTGATTGTGGTGTTTGTGTCAAACGTGGTGAATGAGTTCGCCGCCAACGGTTAAAGCCATAGATAAGAGCAACAAAAATTAATAAATAGGGACTGTAAACAATTAACCAAATACCCAGCTTGAGTAAGCCAACAGAAAATGCACTCAAGGAGTGGGTAGAGTTGTTCCAAGTTTCCTGAACTTGCAAACTAAAGGCAGGTTGGGGACTGGTGCTAGAAACTGCTGCTTCTAGGTTCAGCGTAATAGTGGAATATGCAACTTGATTTTGTAGGCTTTTGAGTTGGGCATTAATTTGTTCTATTGTTTGGCGGACATTATTCAATTCTTGGGCAACACTAAGCACATCTCTAATAGAACCAGCCCGATCCATAATTTTTTGCAAATTGACTTCAGTTTTCTGCAAATTAGTTAATCTAGCTTGGAAATCTACTAGGCGATCGCCCACATCTTCAGCAGTGATATTACGACTCTCGACAGTGCCCAATTTAGCTATTTGTTCCAGGGTAGGTTCCAACAGATTCTCTGGTATCCGCAATTGGATTGTTGCTGTGTAACGCCGGCTGTCGTTTTTGGGTTGTTGTTCTTGCAACCCAATCAAATCCCCTTGCTGTTTATTGATAATTTGCGAAACAGCATCAATAGTCTGATCTACGGAGTTGACAGTCAAAGACATTGCTGCCTTTTTAATCAGTTGGGGACGAGAACGGGCTATTGGTGCAGCTTCCGTCTTTTGGGAAATACTGCTTTCACTAGCCGGTGCCATTCTTTTATCTGCCGCGCCATCGGCTGCAATTTGAGGTATAGCCTGATTTGCTGACTGATGGGAAGCGGCGCAACTGGTGAAAATCAACCCTCCTAATAACGTACTCACGAATAAAGCAGATGTGCGCGGCAATTTAATCGAAGTGTACATAATCTACCCCCAGATGGATGAAGTTAATCCAAGTATTGCCGATGAAAAACTTAAAGGCTGTATTGTTGCGATTTATGTAACAGGGTTAGTCATTAGTCCCCTATCTTCCCCATCTCCCTCATCTCCCCATCTACTGAGTTCAAATGGGTAAAATTCAATGGCTGAGAGTTCATCTGTGGTGACTCAATTTGAGGTAAAATCATAAGTCTGCCAATTAATGACGATGCTTGCTAACAGGAGATGCTTCTATGGCCCGGATGTATTATGACGAAGATGCCAATTTAGACCTTTTGGCTGGAAAAACTATTGCTATTATCGGCTATGGTTCCCAAGGTCATGCCCACGCTCTCAATTTAAAAGATAGTGGTTTGAATGTGATTGTGGGATTATATCCGGGTAGTAAGTCAGTCGCAAAAGCTGAAGCATCTGGGTTAACTGTGAAGAATGTTGCAGATGCTGCCAATGCTGCCGACTTCATCATGATTTTGTTACCTGATGAAGTCCAAAAAACGATTTACAAAAACGAGATTGAACCCAATCTAGAAGAAGGGAATGTGTTAGCCTTTGCCCACGGTTTCAATATTCACTTTGGGCAAGTTGTACCACCGGATAACGTGGATGTGGTGATGGTAGCACCAAAAGGTCCGGGGCATTTAGTACGGCGGACTTATGAAAGTGGGGAAGGCGTACCAGCGCTGTTTGCAGTTTATCAAGATGCCAGTGGTCAGGCACGCGATCGCGCGATGGCTTATGCTAAAGGTATCGGTGGTACTCGCGCTGGTGTTCTCGAAACTACTTTCCGCGAAGAAACCGAAACTGATTTATTTGGGGAACAGGCGGTATTGTGCGGTGGTTTGAGTGCTTTAATCAAAGCCGGATTTGAAACTTTGGTAGAAGCTGGTTATCAACCAGAATTGGCTTATTTTGAATGTCTGCATGAAGTTAAGCTGATTGTTGACTTGGTTGTGGAAGGTGGTTTAGCCAAAATGCGGGACAGCATTTCTAATACTGCTGAATATGGGGATTATACGCGTGGACCACGGATTGTTACCGAACAAACCAAAGCTGAAATGCAGAAGATTCTCGGCGAAATTCAATCTGGGCAATTTGCACGGGAATTTGTTCTGGAAAACCAAGCTGGTAAACCAGGATTTACCGCGTTGCGTCGCAAGGAAGCTGAACACAAAATTGAGGAAGTTGGTAAAGATTTACGCGCTATGTTTAGCTGGTTGAAAAAAGCTTAAGCAA
The DNA here is from genome assembly GCF_054880495.1 of Nostoc sp. Lineage (NCBI taxonomy): Bacteria > Bacillati > Cyanobacteriota > Cyanophyceae > Nostocales > Nostocaceae > Nostoc > Nostoc sp. The sequence continues at coordinate 15,291 of NZ_JBTYKD010000016.1, read as the reverse complement.
AAGGGGGAGTCGAAGGAGTGACATACTCCCACACTGACGCAAGCGGACAGTGTGGGCTTCTCAGCGACTCCCGGTATCCCGTCGGACATTAACTGAGCTTTGTTTAGACTGCACGAGATGCCCCTCCGCGCAGTTGAACAATACAAAAAATGTTCAATCCTTTGTACTGTCAGAGTTTTACTTACCCACAGTGGCGACACAAAAAAGCCAGTGCGTTGGACGGGTTTCCCGACTTTAAGCACCTGGCGCGTGTCTGTTACTGGGTAGAACCCCATACTCTGAGTTGTCAAGGTACAGATTAAGATGACCAGCATTTTCGGCTTTGCCATCTAGTACCATTGTAATGGAAAAGTTACGAAATAACGTAGACGCAAACGCGAGTGCGTCTCGTAGAGAAGCGGCTAGGTGCAGAGAAATTAAAACCTTTAATTTACCACAGGTTCAAGAAATCGGTTCATAAACCATTTGGGGAATCAACACTTCGTCTTGCAATTGCCCAATACCTAAAAAGCGAGTCTCTTCATCGTAAACTCGCACTATTTCAGAAACATCGAAAGTTAGAGAAATTCGCTGACCTTGACACCATTTTTGAGCAGATGCTGCTGGTAAAGTCACAGATGATAAATGTTGTAAGGCTGCATCAGGTAGAAAAGGTTGAAATGTCTCAGCTTGGAGTTGAGTTTCTAAGTCTGTGAAAGTGAGACTATCTGTTAAATCGAAACTACTACTTTGGGTGCGGTTCAAAGCCGCAAGAGTGCCACCAGTTTCTAAGATTGCGCCTAAGTCACGAGCGATCGCTCTAATATATGTACCAGAACCACAGGCGATCGCCACATCCAATTCGGGAAAATCTCCTTCTCTCCAGTCTAAAATATCTATCTGAAAAACTTCTACTGTTCGCACTGGAACTTCTACCGTTTTCCCTTGGCGTGCTAAGTCGTAGAGACGTTTACCATCCACTTGGATTGCACTATAACTGGGTGGTATTTGCTCAATCTTGCCTTCAAATTGTGCCAGTGCAGTTTTCACTTCTGCTAAATTCAATCCTGCACAAGGTCCACAAGTGATGATTTCACCTTCTAAATCATCGGTTGTAGTACGCACACCCAGGCGAATCGTAGCCTTGTAAGCTTTGTTTTCTGGCAGATATTGTAATAATCTTGTAGCTTTACCAAGTGCGATCGGTAACACCCCAGTAGCTGCTGGATCTAAAGTTCCTGCGTGTCCCACACGTTTGAGGCGCAACAATTTTCGCACCCGTGCCACGCAGTCGTGGGAAGTCCAGTCAAATGGTTTGTTTAAGTTGAGAAAACCTTGAAATAACACAAAATCAATCGTTACAGCTTCTAAATTCTATAAAATACTCATCAATATAATGCTCAAAACATCAATATTCAGCATTTAATACTTTATAAAGCATTAATTTATACGCATTAACCAAGCTCAAGAGATACTCTCAGCGCCTTACCGAATAATACACAAAAAACGCAGATAACGCCGAGCATTTTCCGCAAATATCACGATGTCAGTTATAAGTTTAAATCCATAAAACTGTAAAAATAGATAAATATCAGAAAAAACTTAATAAAACTAATTATAACCCATACAGCATAGTCTATTTACTATTAAAGGATAATTAAGAAAAGGCTGAAATCACCTATTTTTGTTAATTCACATCACGATGAATTTGTACACTACGTAAGTTTTATCCTAAATGAGTTACGAGCAAAAAGATCCCCGACTTCTTCAAGAAGTCGGGGATCTGAGCCTCTCGGTAGAGAGCAAATCAAAATAGGATTGCTATAAGCTAAACCATATCTAGTTTGCATTTGCATAATCTAAAATTGTACATTTCTTGTGGGATGGGCGTCTCGCCCGTCCAAGATATGCAAGTTAAACATGGAACAGCTGATCATCAAAAAACTAAAATGGTATATATCTATTCCCTATTTTCCATATTCTCATTCAACTTTTGCATAAATTCTTGATGTTCAGTGGCAGCTAAACCTGCTTGTAACACAGATAACACCGTTGCCATTTCTCCTGACAGTAAGGCAGGTACCGCCAACCACAATCCCGGAAACACCTGACTGCGAATAATTCCTTGCTCATCGGTTGGTAGCGAAACATACTCGTCCGCTTGCAGCCTAAACCAATCCAACTGATTATCTAATGTTTGCCAGACAATATACTCCTGTACTCCATTCCGCCGATAAGTGCGTTTTTTATCATGTAAATCGATGGCTGCACTGCTTGCTGCCACTTCTATCACCAGTTCGGGTGCGCCTTGGATATAATCATCTTCACTAATCAATGCCTGTCTGCCCGGAATGAATAGTACCGCGTCAGGCTGTGGTTCATTATCTGGATCTAAACGCACTGTGGGTTCAATTCCCAGAACAACATCAGGTGTTGCCGTTTTATAGTTCCACAACCACCCGATCAGGTTTCCATGTGGTTCCCCATGACTTTTAATTCGGAGTGGGGATGCCATGATATAGACAACTCCTTCAACCAGTTCAGCTTTTCTTAAATGCGGCATTGCTTGATAGCGACGCTCAAATTCGCAGCGAGATAAGCGATCGCCATTTTCCAGAGGTAAAACTGAAATCACTTTTTTAGGAGTTGTAACCATCCCTTTGTCCTCTTTACCCAAATTGCCTAAACTGAATCAAAGTATTCTAATTTGGCAGTGCTGCATCCATTTTACTACCGCACATTAAAAAGCTCTTATGCAAGGAGCAGGGGTGCGATCGCCCACAAGGGACGTTAGTATTCGGCGTAACCCATTACAGATTAGTAATTATTTGGTCAAAAACTGTTTGTAATCAACCGTCCATAGAAAACATGAGATTATTTCTTAATAATGCGTCTACGTTATTCCGTAACTCATGCGTAAGTCCTAATAATCTTGAGAATAAACTTAGTTATATAACTAAAAGCCCACATTGTACCCGATGAAGGGGTCAATGTGGGTAATTTATGCGTATAACACGAATGATAATTTAGCGGAACATACTACTAACTGAAGTATCTTCATGAATCCGCCAGATAGTTTCTCCTAACAGATTAGCTACTGACAGCACCACTAGTTGGGGAAAGCGATCGCTTTCTGCTATGGGAATCGTATTTGTGACAATGACTTCCTCAAACAAGCCACTGGATAACCTCTCTATCGCTGGTGGAGAGAACACCGCATGAGTTACACAGGCGTATACCTGACGCGCTCCTTCTTCACGCAGTAATCGCGCCCCTTCCGCGATCGTGCCTCCAGTGTCGATCATGTCATCCACTAACACTGCCGTTTTGCCTTTAACATCGCCGATGATATTTAACACTTCGGCAACATTATGTGCCTGACGACGTTTGTCAATAATCGCCAGTGGAGCATCATTCAGTTTTTTCGCAAATGCCCTAGCTCGTGCTACACCGCCAACATCGGGGGAAACAACTACAAGGTCTGGCAGTTGTTTACTTGCTAGATAATCCAGCAATACTGGCGAACCGTAAACATGATCAAAGGGGATATCGAAATAGCCCTGAATCTGAGCCGAGTGTAAATCCATTGCTAGAACGCGGTTGGCACCTGCTTCGGTGATCAAGTTAGCAACCAGCTTGGCAGTTATTGACTCTCGTCCTGCCGTTTTGCGATCGGCGCGGGCATACCCATAGTAGGGAATTACTGCCGTTACCTGTCGCGCCGAAGCTCGACGACAGGCGTCAACCATAATCATTAATTCCATCAAATGATCGTTTACGGGTTGACAACATGGCTGGATTAAATAAACATCACAACCCCGAATCGATTCTTGGATTTGAACGTAAAGTTCTCCATCCGCAAATCTTTTGCGAATCATTGGCCCCAAGTCCATACCCACATAACGAGCGACTTCTTGAGACAGTTGTAGATTGGCAGAGCCAGAAAACAGCCGCAGGCGATGATTCTCGTTCAGTCCTGTTGCAGATGGTTGCACTTTGAAAGTTGCAGAACTGAGCACAGCAGATCCTCTATGTGCATTCATAGCAATATTATCATTAAAGATTTAATAGATTTAACTGAAAAATTGCCTAAAAAAACATCTGTGACTTTTGTTGAAGCTTCCATACAAAATTAAAACATTTTTCCATAAAGTTATCATTTGCTAATTGTCTCAGGTTTACAAGCTATTGATAGCTTAACGGACATCAAGACCGTCCACTAGGTCTATAGTTAAAATTTTTTGAGATGAGGTAAATAACCCAATCTCTTAAAAATTGGTGTGCTAGATAGCTTCTGCTAACTACCTCATTTATAACTTAAGTGATATTCAAGCTTGTTCTTATAAGAGTATAACACTTCTGCCTAGGTATTCAAAATGTAGCTTATTATTCTACTAATTACGCATTCACAAAAAACCATATGTCTATAGTTCTCTAGCACTGAACATAATTTACTCACGTATAATTTTTTAGATAAAGATTGAATAAAGTTTAAATAAAGATTGTATAAAAATGTATTTTTTAATATCAAAACATTACAGAACAACGGTAATATCAGCTTGGTAAAAATTTATAAGTAATTGTACTAAGATAAAGAAATTTTAAAAAACCAGGGAAAGTTGTTCAATCTAATTACTCCTGACACAGGGAGGCGACAGCATACTTATGAACTCTCGACCTACTTCAGTAGTAGAAAAGTCTTTAACTGCCATAGCAACTAGTTCCAAGAAGTCGGCGTATTGTTTAGCTGCCATGCGACCGCGACAATGGACAAAAAATCTGGTGGTGTTTGCAGCGCCGTTGTTTGCATTTAGCATCAATCTGCAATCTCTGCTAGGTAGCCTATTGGCGTTCATATTATTTTGCTGTGCATCAAGTGGCTTCTACTTAATCAATGACATCGCAGATGTTGAATCTGACCGTCAGCACCCTGTCAAGTGTAAGCGGCCAATTGCGGCCGGATTAGTCAGCATCCGTGTTGCTATTGGGATGGCATTGGCGCTATTAGGTAGTGCCCTGATTTTTGCGTGGTTGCGATCGCCCCAGTTGGGTGCAGCCATAACTGCATACGCCCTGTTGCAGATCGCCTATAATCTGCGACTAAAACGGATGGTAATTTTGGATGTAGGGGCGATCGCTACCGGATTTGTTCTCCGAGCCTATGCCGGTGCTGCTGCTACCGGCATAGTTTTATCAGCTTGGTTTTTACTTTGCACTGCGATGCTAGCGCTATTTTTGGGTATTGAAAAGCGCAAAGCAGAACTGCGATTAGTACAAATAAAAGGCAACAAACCTCGCTCTGTCCTCAAATACTATTCCTTGCCTCTGCTGGGTCGCATGGAAAATGTTGTCACCACTTGCACAGTTATTACTTATGCTCTTTGGAGTGCTGGTCCTTATCTACATGGGGCGCCCACCCGTTGGATGCTAGTGACTTTGCCGTTCGTATTCTATGGCATTTTTCGCTATCAACTGCTGAGTGATCCCCAGGAGATTACCAATTACAGCGACAACCATCCAGAGCAAGATGGACGTAGTGAGCGCCCGGAAGAAATATTATTGAAAGATTTGCCCATTCTGTTAACTGTCGTTGGTTGGGTGTTCACTTGCTTTGTGATTCTCTTACTCAAACATCAAGGGCTGATCAAATAAATCTGGTAAATGCACCAATGGCAGAATTTTCGAGACTTTGCGGATGAAAAATTTAAAACCTTTTTTGCTCAACTGGCCTAAATTGGGTATCAAAGAGAAACGCCATAGGCTTCCACGACGTATCCATACACTAGCTCAAATAAAAATTCACAAAATCAAGATTTGTGGTATTAAAGGAATCATTCTTGATTTAGATAACACTATTATTTCTGAAGATGATCGTTACCTATCCCCGAGAGCAGAAGATTGGATTACAGAAGCCAAGTTAGCCGGATTGCAATTTTTTATCCTCTCAAATGGGAAACGTCGCTATCGTGTGAAATATTGGTCTCATCGTCTTGATATTCAAGCGCTCAGTCCAGCTAAAAAACCTTTTCCCCATGCATTTCGACAGGCAATAGCCTATATGCAGTTACCAGCAAAACATATACTCGTCGTTGGTGATAGTTTACATACTGATTTTGTGGGCGCATTACTTTGTGGATGTGGCTACATCCAAGTTGCTACCCTACCACACCCGCCCCGCTGGTGGGAAAAATTTGCTGGCAAATGGGTGCAAATACCTTATGCATCTGGAGGAGAACTTTGGGATTTTGATGATGCTGCTGGCTATGAGAGTTTTTTATAAATTGCTCTTTTGATCAAAAAATATCACGTTATAAATTGAGTAAATTTTCACCATGAATAACCAGATAGTTTTTAGCTTGCTGATTTTAATCACAGTCGGATTAAATACACTGGCTCAAAATCTATTGAAACTAGGAGCGGGACAAAATCCGTTAAATATCTATTTACTAGGAGGAATTTGTACTTATGGTCTGAGTACGGTTTTTTACGTGGTAGTTTTAGGGAAACTGAATTTATCAGTTGCCTATCCAGTAGTGATCGGATTAACAATTATATTCACAATGATCACTGGTGCTGTGATTTTGCGAGAAAAAGTCTTAATTTCCCAATGGGTAGGAGCCGGTTTGATGTTGAGCGGTATCTGTGCGATCGCTTTAAGTAAACATTGATTAGTATTTCAAGAATAGTTAAGTTATCTGATTCAAAGTGCCAGGATATAAAAAACTTTATCCTAGCATCACTAATAGACTACCCTTAACTGATTACCTTGTTCGCAAGCATTTCCCTGATTCATTGTCCTGCAAGTTGGAATGAAAGAAGGTATGCCACAGTAATTCCTATGGGATCATGTAGAGGAGATTAAATTATGATAAAAATCCAAAATCAGAGATGGTCGAGATATTATCTCTCGATTTCAATAGTGATTTTTTTGAGTGTTGTTCTCCGCTTCTTTATGCTGTCAAACCAGAGTCTTTGGTATGATGAAGGTTTGAGTTTAACTAATTCTGATGTCTCGACACTTCAAGAGAGCATTGCGAAAGCAAGATACATAGGAAATAGTGATAGATTTCAACCACTGTACTTTATAGTTCTGTTTTTGTGGCGTCAGGTATTTGGTGAAAGTGAATTTGCCCTTCGCTCACTCTCTGCTATTTTAGGAATTGGCTCAACTATCGTTATATTCTTTACTGCTTTGCGGATACATGGAAAAAAGCACGCTTTATGGTCTCTGCTAATCCTTACATTTAGTTCTTTCTGTGTTTACTACAGCCAAGAGGCAAGAATTTATGCCTTAGCAATGTTTATAGCTTCACTTCAACTATATTTCTTCAGCACGGTATTAGTTAAAAATGAAGGTAATCGAGCTATTTCAATATGGCTATTTAGTATTTTTACTGCCATAGGAATTTTTAGTAATATTAACTTCTGCTTTTCCACTATAGCTCTATGTTTATCTCATATCGCCATCTATAGAAATTTAAGGCAATGGCTGCAATGGTGGCTTCCGGCAGCATTTTTATCTTTACCGCCAATTTTCTATTACCTGACTTTACCTGGAGCAACTGATCCAGAAAGCATTTCAGTTTCTCGCTTGGGATTCCCCCTAATTCAAAATATTATTTTTGTGTTAAATGGAATTTTAGTGGGGACAAGTTACGGACCTTCAGTCGAGCAGTTGCACGGCGATGATAGAGTACAGGTTTTGCTTCGTTACTGGCCTCAGATACTTTTATTGGTGATTGTTGGTACTGTAATTTTTCTGGCTTTAATAAAAGTTTTATTGAGACACAAAAAACATCACAGAGAGCAGTATGCTGATTACTTCTTTGCTTCTGTTTTTGTCATGGCATTTTTACTAGGATTGCTCTTAGCTATAGTGACCAAATTTAATTGGGTGCCGCGTCACTCTTATTATCTTTGGTTACCACTTGCCATGCTTATACCATCAGCTTTGAGTCAAAGACCTGGTATTAGCTCAAAGCGCTATGGATTATCTCAGTTTCCTAAAATCGCTGTCATATCTCTGATAGTTCTGAATATTTATTCTCTTTTTAACTACTACTTCGATGATCACTATCAGAAAGATGACTACCGATCTGCGACCCACTATATTTTAAAAAACCGTTCTTCTTCTACACAATCTGTATTTTTATTTGGCAATCCCAGATTATTTAGATACTACGGTGACACTCTAAGTCTGGATGGAAGGAAGTTAGGTGATAAGTTAAAAAAGGGGATTACGAATGAAAATTTTGCAGGAGAAATTCAAAAATTAACAAATAATGCGGATACAGTTTTGATCGTAGTTAATCGTGATTATCTATTTCCCAAAGGAGTGATTGAAAAAGGGATGAGTGATTTATATAAGCTGGATTATGAAGTTAGTTTTGCATATTTCAAAATCTATCGTTTTCCCAAGAAGAGAAATTGAACTGGGGATTGAGGACTCTGGGAGCATCTCACTTTGTAAAAAGCCTTGTAAAATCTCACCCCAACCCTCTCCTTACCAAGGAGAGGGAGCAAGAATCTTCTTTCTCATCTGATATATTTGCTTTCACTAAGATGCTCCCAGGACTTTTAAGTTATACAGTACAAAAGAACCTTGCTCTGGTGGGGATGTACCCGTTGGGTATAGTAGAATATTGCCGTAGGTAACTGTCCGTCGCCTCTTGGACTTAATCTTTGTGGGTGACTTCCTCCTCAGTCGCTACTACACTCAATCAATCGCTCATGCAACCACCGATTACAGTTGGCACTGTCTTGCAAAACCGTTACCGGATAATTCAAATTCTCGGACAAGGAGGATTTGGTAGAACCTATCTGGCAGAAGACCAGAGGCGCTTTAACGAACTTTGCGCGATCAAGGAATTGATTTCAACAGCAAGGTCGGCTTTGGCTTGGGAGAGGGCACAAGAGCTTTTTCACCGGGAAGGTGGCATTTTGTATCAAATACAACACCCACAAGTACCTAAATTCCGGGAAAGATTTGAGCAAGACCAAGGTTTATTTTTGGTGGAGGACTACGTTGCAGGTCAGACGTACCGAACTCTGCTGGCTGAACGTCAAGCTGTGGGTCAAACTTTCACAGAGGCTGAAGTCTTGCAGCTGATAGAGTTGTTGTTGCCTGTTTTAGAGCATATTCACAGTCGAGGGATTATTCACCGGGATATATCGCCAGAAAATATTATTTTGCGAGATAGTGACGCTAAACCTGTGTTAATTGATTTTGGGGTGGTTAAGGAACTAGCAACACGTTTACGATCGCCAGAGAGTGCAATGCCAGAAACCACTGTGGGAAAATTAGGCTACTCTCCTAGTGAACAAATGCAAACAGGGGGAGCTTATCCTAGTAGTGATTTGTATGCTTTAGCGGTGAGTGCAATTGTTTTGCTGACTGGTAAAGAACCCAGGGAGCTATTTGACGAAAACCAACTAACTTGGAATTGGCAGCGATGGGTAAAAGTTAATCCACGATTTGCCTTGGTTTTGAATCGAATGTTGAATCATCTACCGAGCGATCGCTACCAAAGTGCTGCTAATGTATCCCAAGCACTGCAATCGCTGTCTCAACCCAGTGTTTCTACCCCCGATGTATCAAACTTGCAAACAATGGCTGTTGGTCGCCGTCCTGACCTCGTACCACCAGCAGTTTCCCCCAAAAGACCTGCTCCTGTGATTCCACCAAGTAACACTAGCTCAATCTTGGATAATCCTTTAGCGATCGCCGCAATTGGCAGCGCTGTAGTGATCATAGCGGGATTCGGTTCTTGGGCGCTGGTAAGTTCCATTCGCAGTCAGCCGAAAACACCACCAACTGAGACGCTTCCACAAAATTTCCCTTCACCAGTGATTTCTGGTGGTACTACATTCCCATCCACACCTACACCCACCAACGATCAACCTGTTGTATCTACTAAGCGCCTCAATCTGGGAGCATCTAATAACACAGCCACGGTTCAAGATACTCTCAAAACAAATCAAATAATCCGGTACACTTTTTTTGGGACTGAAGGTGACAAGTTAACTGCGTTTATTGACCCAGGAAGCAGCATTTTACTCACAGTCTTAAGTCCCAATCAACAACCAATTAATCCTAATGCCCAGCAAGTAAAATCCTATGAAAGCCCATTGCTGGTTACTGGTAGATATACTATTGAGTTAACACTGGTTTCAGGAGTTGCCGAAAGCAATTACAATCTCAATGTTGTATTAGAAAAACCAGTCAAACCAACACCTACAGAAACACCGATCGCAATTCCGACAGAAACACCGATCGCAATTCCTACAGAGACACCGATTCCAATTCCTACAGAAACACCGATCGCAATTCCGACAGAAACACCGATTCCAATTCCGACAGAAACACCGATTCCAATTCCTATACAAACACCCTTCCCAATTCCTCAGAGTGGTGAAATGCCAACTTTCCCGCCGGCTGATGGAACACAACCATTTTCTGGCCAAAGAAATTAATGTTAAACACACTACTGATTACTGGAACTGATACCGAAGCTGGTAAAACTGTTTTAACAACAGCGTTAGCAGCCTATTGGCAAAAATATTATCCGCAGCGTAGCTGGGGAATCATGAAACCGATTCAATCAGGAATTGGCGATCGCGAGTGGTATCAAAAGCTATTTACACTAGAACAATCCCCAGAAGAAATTACACCTTTATACTTTCAAGCACCTTTAGCGCCTCCGATAGCAGCAGCACGGGAAAATCGCCGAGTAGATTTGGCAGTAGTTTGGCAAGCTTTATCTAAGTTGCGATCGCATCGTGATTTTGTGCTTGTAGAAGCCTTGGGAGGGTTAGGTTCGCCAGTAACTGAGGAATTAACGGTAGCCGATTTAGCAGGAGAATGGCGTTTACCAACGGTATTGGTAGTACCAGTTAGATTAGGTGCGATCGCTCAAGCAGTGGCGAATGTAGCATTAGCTAGACAATCGCGCGTCAATCTCAAAGGCATTGTTCTAAACTGCGTACAACCCCGAACAGATGCAGAAATAGCCGACTGGACACCACACCAATTGATTCAATCACTCACTAACACACCAGTTTTAGGCTGCTTGCCCTATTTAGATAACCTGACTGATTTAGATAAACTTGCTCAAATAGCATCAGATTTAGATTGGGAAACACTGATATTTTAGAATTGGGCATTGGACACTTGTACTGACTTGTACTGAGCAGCGTCGTTGGCGCAGCCTCTCGTAGAGAAGTATTGGGCATGATTATTAGCGTAGGCGTAGCCCAACCTAGGCATCGCTCTTTGGAGAAAAACTTTTTGATTTATTCAGATAAGACTTGAGCAACTGATGGTAGCGATCGCCTAAGCCAGTCACAATTCTGACACAACTCGGTAACAGCTTTGTCAATAAGACGTGCAATGGTGAGGAAGGATGAAATTAACCTAACTCTAGTGACACACAAGGCAGGATTTACCTGCCTTCTTTCATCTTTGGGACTAAAAAATGCGCTACCCCCCACTCGTACATAATTCCCAACTGAATTCTGACTCGTGACTCCTGAATTCTGATTGTTAAATGTCATTCAAGTGCCATATCTTAGTCACAGAAACGTCACGGGCATAAGTTAATTTGTCGGTATTTGATTAACAGTAAATTAGTTTCGCCTGATATCATGATGCTTTCTTTTGCAGTGGCGAGTGCAGTCTGTAGCAATGGTAGCGAAGTAAATCTAGACTTTGCTAACTTTAGCTGGATTGACGTGATTATTTTAGGCATCGTTCAGGGAATTACAGAACTACTACCAATTAGTAGTACTGCTCATTTGCGGATAGTGCCAACTTTACTAGGACTGAAAGATCCGGGGTCTGCTTTTTCCGCAGCAATGCAGTTAGCTAGCTTGACTGCTGTTTTAGTCTATTTTTGGCAGGACTTAAAAAAATTAACCGGGGAGACAGTTAGAGCAATTAGCAGACAAGACTATCAATCTAGTTCTTTGCAACTAATGTTAGGTTTATTGATAGGAACTTTGCCCATTGCTGTGGCTGGTGTGCTACTCAAACCAATTCTGAACGCCTGCAACTCACCAATCCGAGGGTTAGTAGTTATTGGTGCGGCTTCAATTATTATGTCAGGATTGCTGGCGATCGCTGAAAAACGCGGAGGGCGCGATCGCACTTTCGACAACCTCACCCTCTGGGATGGCATTTGGGTAGGAGTTGCTCAAGCTTTTGCCCTCATCCCTGGCGTTTCTCGCTCTGGTTCCACCCTCACCGCCGGGTTATTTTTGGGCATGAAACGGGAGACATCAGCCCGATTTTCTTTTTTGTTGGGCTTACCAGCCGTGATTTTGGCAGGTGCTGTAGAACTCCACACACTTACGAAAGCCGGACTGAGTGCGGCTGGTTGGTTGACTTTGTTGGTGGGCTTAATCTCCGCCAGCATTTCCGCTTTTCTCGCAATTTGGGGACTCCTACGCTACCTGGAAAAACACAGTACCTTGATTTTTATTTTCTACCGCTTGGCAATGGGTGTATTTTTGATAGTTGCCGTCATGGCTGGTTGGTTGCAGAATTGATTTTAACTGATAATGGGGTATTAGTAATATCGGAACAGAAAACTACGAGCATCGGTATTAAGCTGTTGGACATTTAACTTGTATATCATCTGGAAGTAAAACTCTTGTGGGGTGGGCCGGAAAGCCATTGGTGTCAACTTCAGAAAAAATCTGCTTTGAGAAGACGTTTTGCCCTCATCTCCTCTCCCAAAATTGGGAGAGGGGCTGGGGGTAAAACCTCGAAAGCATGCCTTGCCTAACTTCTACGTTAAGTTGACACCAATGGCATCTTGCCCGCCCTAGTTATGCAAAATAATACAAAAGTTTTTTGGCACTGAAACCGTTGTTTTATCTTTAAGTGAAATGGACATAAACCCGATTGACCTACTTGAGCCGGAAAACGATGAACCCGAAACATCAGCTAACCGCGAAAAACGCAAAAGTCGTTTAAATAGTGCTGTTGCAATTGCAGTTGCATTGATTGCAACCTTTATCGGTATCTGCAAAATCAAAGATGATAATCTGGTTCAGGCAATGCAGCAAGCTCAAGCAAATAAAGTTGACGATTGGGCGTTATATCAGGCTCGTAATATTCGTGAAGAAATAGCCAAATCAAATATAACGCAACTGAAATTGCAATCTGTTTCTCAATCTTCTGCTGTCAGGGCTGACTATGAAAAACAGATTGCGGCTTATCAAGTAATTGCTGATAAAGAAGACCAGAAAAAGCAGGAACAGAAGCTAGTTGCCGAAAAAGACCAAACAACCTATGACCAGCTTAATTACCATGACGACCAGTTTGACCTAGCTGATGCTTCCTTATCGCTCTCTGTCTCGCTATTTGCCATCACATCTCTATCTCAGAAAAAATGGTTGTTCTACCTCGCCTTGGTTCCAACTATATTTGGCTTGGTCATGGGGTTATCTGGATTATTAAACTGGCAACTACACCCCGATGCTTTGACTAAATTACTATCCGAAAACTTCTTAGAAAAGCCAGCCGAAAAAAAAATACTGCTTTCCACTCGCACTTCCCCAAATCCCAAAGTCTTGTGAATTGATTGATTAGGAATAAGAATTAAATAACATACAATTTATGTCCCTGGCTTACCTCACCCTCAATCCCTCTCCTTATAAAGGAGAGGGAAGCTAGAGATAGAATGAAGTTTTGCATTTTATTTAATCCACTTTTCTTAACAAGATTCTGATTCATCCCCACTAGTCCCTATTCCCTACGATAAACTAGGAAAATAAACTTGCATTAGCTGTACTTAAACTAGTTTGTCTTCATAATGGTTTCCACCTTTCCCAATCCCGCTTCTGTTGACCTATCTCGTATCCGACTGGCAATCCGTTCATTGCAACCGCAATTAGTAGAGTGGCGGCGGCGATTGCATCAACAACCAGAGTTGGGTTTTCAAGAAAAACTGACGTCTGAGTTTGTATCACAAAAGCTGCAAGAATGGGGAATTGACCATCAAACTGCCATTGCTCACACTGGCATTGTTGCCACCATCAAAGGTAACAAACTCCCCACTCCCATTCGGCTACGCTCACAGCAAGCCGCCTCCCATTCGGCTACGCTCACGGCAAGCCCACTTCCGACTCCCCAAGTTTTAGCGATTCGCGCGGATATGGATGCTTTGCCAATCCAAGAACTCAACGAAGTGCCCTACAAATCGCAGCATGATGGAGTGATGCACGCTTGTGGACATGATGGACATACTGCGATCGCTTTAGGTACAGCTTATTATCTCCAAGAGCATCGCCAAGACTTCTCCGGTACCGTGAAAATTATCTTCCAGCCAGCAGAAGAATCACCAGGAGGCGCAAAGCCGATGATTGAAGCTGGGGTTCTCAAAAATCCTGATGTTGACGCGATTATTGGTTTGCACTTGTGGAATAATTTGCCCTTGGGAACGGTGGGTGTACGGGCTGGGGCATTGATGGCAGCTGTGGAGTGCTTTAACTGCACAATTTTGGGCAAAGGTGGACACGGCGCACTACCTCATCAAACTGTTGACTCTGTTGTAGTTGCTGCCCAAATTGTAAATGCTTTGCAAACTATTGTCGCTCGGAATGTTAATCCCATTGATTCAGCAGTGGTGACAGTGGGCGAACTTCATGCTGGAACCAAGCGGAATGTGATTGCTGATACAGCGAGAATGAGTGCCACTGTCAGGTATTTTAATCCTAGTTTTAAAGGCTTTTTTCATCAGCGCGTCGAGCAGATTATTGCTGGAATTTGTCAAAGTCAGGGTGCGAATTATGACTTAGAATATTGGTCACTTTATCCACCAGTCATTAATGATATTAAGATAGCAGAATTGGTGCGAACTGTAGCAGAAGAAGTGGTAGAAACCCCGATGGGTATTGTGCCAGAATGCCAAACTATGGCTGCTGAAGATATGTCATTTTTCTTGCAAGAGGTTCCTGGTTGCTATTTCTTTTTAGGTTCTGCTAACCCCGCGAAAGACTTAGCATATCCTCATCATCATCCCCGGTTTGATTTTGACGAAACCGCCTTGGGAATGGGTGTAGAAATGTTTGTGAGATGTGTGGAGAAGTTTTTTAGTTGAGTGGGTGTAAATTAGATGTTTTTAATCAAGTTAAGTTTACTTGAATTTTTATGAAAAATAACTAAATAACTTTTGTCCAGAGAGCCAAGTCATTGGTTGATTATCTGAGAGATTTTTATTAATTTTTGCATATAGCAATTCTCCTGTGGATTTAATACACTTTCTTCTGCAAATCTTCTGTAGCTTGTACCCTGCCATCTAATAGTGA
>NZ_JBTYKD010000015.1:0-19181 GCF_054880495.1 Nostoc sp. | reverse complement strand
GACCAACCTACGAATACGAAGCGATCGCGCTTGAGCCAGTCGTCGAGAACGTCAAACCACCCTCTACTGGGTGCGCGTCCAACTGCGATGGTCATGAGAGCAAATCTCCAAATGTTTATAAGTACAGGTTGTATCTGTATTATAGATGGCTAGATAAATAGCCTTCTATAAGCAGAAATTTAACCGGGTTGTTAAACAAGGTTACAATTTTTTACATACCTTTAATCATATTAGGTGCAAATCGCTAACTTTTGTAGGGGATTTCTCATAAAAATTAATTTTTGATCTAGATGAGGTCAAATAGAAGAGATCGGGGGCTGGGGAGTAGGCTTTCAAGGGTAGGTATGTCAAAATCAGCCAGTAGAGAGGGAGATTTTAGAGACACCAATCTGCTGCTAAGTAAGTAGGCAAGATAAAACAAATATTATGTTTAGTTTTGTAAAAAGGCTGAAATAACAAATTTCTAAGGTATCTGCCGAATTTACATTTCGTTACATACTTGGAAATTTCCTCGCCCACTTACTTACAGTTTCATTGATCTTAGGACTTACGCAAAACTACAGGCGAATAGGGGCAATTCATGTAGCTTTAGCTGAGCGCAGGGTATTGTCCCTACCTAAAAATCATTCTTTTGGGCTATTGTTTGCCTAAGTCCTGGATATGAGGAAATAGTTCTTTCCAGTGAGGTTTCTAACTTCCTGGCTTGGTTGCTTCGAGTATTTATCCAAGCAATCGGAATTCGATAACCTCGGTAAACGATACTTAACTTATTGCTACTACTGTCAAGCGATCGCTCCAAGTTGATGCATCTGCCGCTAATGGTAAAGGTTTTTCTCCTTCTGGCTAAAGACTTAAAATCCCAGATAAATGTAGTGGACTAAAACATTCTGCCCCTTTTTTAAATATTTACCCTTGAAAGCTGTTCCCCCTACTCCTCCGGCTCTCCTGGTTCCAATTTTTCCAGTAGATCAGGGCGGCGATCGCTTGTTCTTTGAATTTGTTGTTCGTAACGCCACCGCGCGATCGCGGCGTGATTCCCACTGAGCAAAACATCAGGCACTTTTAAGCCGCGGAAATTGGCAGGACGAGTATATTGGGGATAGTCCAATAACCCTTCCTCAAAACTTTCTGCTGTCAGCGACTCAGTTTTGGCCACAGTTCCCGGTAAGAGCCGCACGACGCCATTAATCAAAGCCATTGCTGGAATTTCTCCCCCAGTCAGAATAAAATCCCCTAAAGATACTTCACGAGTTACCAAATGCAGCACCCTCTCATCCACTCCTTCGTAATGTCCGCAAATAATTACTAACTGGTCATAATTTATCGCCAATTCTTTCAAAAGAGCTTGATTGATTGTTTGACCCTGTGGACTCATCAAAATTACTTCTCTTCGGGGTAGAATCGGCCGCGACTCCACAGCCGTAAAAATAGGTTCTGGCTTCATTAGCATCCCAACGCCGCCGCCGTAGGGTTCATCATCTACCTTTCGGTGCTTGTCAGTGGTAAAGTCCCGTGGGTTAACCAGATGCACTTCGGCAATCTGTTTCGCTAAGGCTTTACCGAGTAGCCCAGAATTGAGAACAGAGTTAAAACAGTCAGGAAAAAGCGTAACTATATCAAAGCGCACAGTTATTCGTATTCGAGGACACTAATCTTAAATTTGAATGTCTAGCAAACATCATCAAGCCGAGGTGGGGTCAAACTCCAGTTAAACTTTATCAATAGTATCTAAAACTACCAGACCCCTTGGATTTTAGATGGAATCAAAAGTTTTTCTAATTACTTAATTTATGTTTAAATGTTGTCACAAGTACATTTAAATTAATAATCATATCAAGTTAACAACTTCCAGGATGCATCGAGCCAGCCTCACGAAAAAGCATAGTCTGATCTGCTCGTCCCCAACCCTAGAGGGGGAATCTAGCCCCCTAAAGACTATTTTGCCCTGCTGCAAGTGGACAGATGAAAAACAAGGCGCTGGCTTTGAGGAAGGGGAACAAACACGTTTAGGCTGAGGCAACGCGAGCGTTAAGCGAGAATTTGGAGAGTGCCTGACCCTGTTCCAAAGTTCCAAAAAGTGTCCTCTCAAAGAAGCCAAGCGCAAAAATCATGGCTGCTACTGATCCTTGTTAAATTCACCTGAAGTTGTTGACAGGAGAAACAAAATGCCGCAATTACAAGCTAAATCGCTAGAAATGAGGACACCTCAAGCAACTAAAACCGCCGTTCTGGTTATCGGAGGCGCAGAAGATAAAGTTCATGGGCGCGAAATCCTACGAACTTTTTTTGGACGTGCTGGTGCTAGTAAGGCTTATATTACAATTATTCCATCTGCCTCACGCGAACCCGCCATCATCGGTGGTCGGTATATTCGCATTTTTGAAGAAATGGGTGCCCAGAAGGTAGAAATTTTAGACATCCGCGAACGGGAACAGTGTGAAGCCTCCCAGATCAAAGCATCCTTAGAAGCCTGTAGTGGGGTGTTTTTGACAGGAGGAGACCAGCTGCGTCTGTGTGGCGTATTGGCAGATACACCAGCAATGGAAATTATTCGACAGCGTGTCAGGGCGGGGGAACTTACGTTAGCAGGCACCAGTGCAGGAGCGGCAGTGATGGGGCATCATATGATTGCTGGCGGCGGTAGTGGAGAGTCGCCAAATCGTTCCTTAATCGATATGGCAACTGGTTTGGGATTTATTCCCGAAGTAATCGTTGATCAACACTTTCACAACCGGAATCGGATGGGGCGACTGATTAGTGCGATCGCAGCTCACCCCGATCGCTTAGGTATTGGCATTGACGAAGATACTTGTGCAGTGTTTGAACGTGATGGTTGGCTACAAGTTATGGGTAAAGGCAGTGTTACAATTGTCGATCCCACTGAACTCACTCACACCAACGAACCCTATGTTGGTGCTAATGAACCGTTAACCGTGCATAATTTACGTCTTCATATCCTCAGCTACGGCGATCGCTTCCACTTGTATCAGCGCACTGTATTGCCTGCTGTACACCGAATCTCCAGCTGACGGGATAGAGTATCTGAGGTTACACTGAGTTGACCGCACATTATTATTTCTTGTTGCACAAACAATGATCAAAATACCATGTAAAAAGAAAAAACTGTTCATTGTAAACAGTTTAGCGGTCAATTTCAGTAAGAAACTAGAATTTTGGTTCCGAATCTCCATCTACCTATTCCCATGAGAATCCTCAAGATCCAGACCTTACGCGGCCCAAACTATTGGAGCATTCGACGCCACAAGCTGATCGTCATGCGCCTCGATTTAGAAACCCTTGGCGAGACACCCTCGAATGAAATCCCCGGCTTTTATGAAGGATTAGTTGAGGCGCTGCCGAGTCTGGAGGGTCACTATTGTTCGCCTGGCTGTCGTGGTGGTTTTCTGATGCGAGTCAAAGAAGGCACTATGATCGGCCATATCGTGGAACACGTAGCGCTAGAACTCCAGGAATTAGCTGGGATGCATGTCGGCTTTGGTCGCACCCGCGAAACTGCCACACCCGGAATTTATCAAGTCGTGATCGAGTACCTGAATGAGGAAGCGGGACGCTACGCTGGACGGGCCGCAGTGCGCCTGTGCCAGAGTATCGTTGATCGAGGCCGTTATCCCAAGGCAGAACTAGAGCAAGATATCCAAGACCTGAAAGACTTCACCCGTGATGCTTCCTTAGGTCCTTCTACTGAAGCGATCATCAAAGAAGCAGAAAAAAGAGGTATTCCCTGGATGTCTCTGGAAGCCCGCTTTTTGATTCAGCTAGGCTACGGCGTGAACCAGAAGCGGATGCAGGCCACAATGACTGACAACACCAGCATTCTGGGTGTAGAACTAGCTTGCGATAAAGAAGCCACTAAACGCATCCTCGCGGCTGCTGGTGCGCCAGTACCCAGAGGTACAGTGATTAACTTCTTAGACGATTTAGAACAAGCCGTTGAATACGTTGGCGGCTATCCCATCGTCATCAAGCCCCTGGATGGCAATCATGGACGTGGGATCACTATTGATATCAGAACTTGGGAAGAAGCTGAAGCCGGATACGAAGCTGCCAGACAGGTTTCCCGGTCAATTATTGTCGAAAGATATTACGTTGGGCGCGACCACAGAGTACTGGTGGTAAATGGCAAATTAGTAGCAGTAGCCGAACGCGTCCCAGCTCATGTGATTGGCAACGCCAGATCCACGATCGCCGAACTGATTGAGGAAACGAACCTTGACCCAAATCGCGGTGAAGGACATGATAACGTCCTGACCAAGATTGAACTAGACCGCACTAGCTACCAGCTGCTAGAAAGGCAAGGCTATACCCTAAATAGCGTGCCACCCAAGGGGACTATTTGTTATCTCAGGGCAACTGCAAACTTGAGTACAGGTGGTAGTGCCGTAGACCGTACTGATGAAATTCACCCAGAAAATCTCTGGTTAGCACAACGGGTAGTCAAAATTATCGGTTTGGATATCGCCGGACTCGATATTGTCACCACGGATATTAGCCGTCCTCTGCGGGAAGTGGATGGCGTGATTGTCGAAGTTAACGCCGCTCCCGGCTTCCGAATGCACGTTGCCCCAAGCGTGGGTATTCCCCGCAACGTCGCTGGCGCAGTAATGGATATGCTGTTTCCCAACGAGCAATCTAGCCAAATTCCAATCGTCAGCGTCACAGGTACTAATGGCAAAACCACTACTACCCGACTACTAGCACATATTTATAAGCAGACTGGCAAGGTAGTAGGTTATACTACTACAGATGGTACATACATCGGTGATTACTTAGTAGAAGCTGGCGATAACACAGGTCCCCAAAGTGCCCAAGTCATCCTCCAAGATCCCACAGTGGAAGTAGCAGTACTGGAAACGGCTCGCGGTGGTATTCTCCGGTCTGGATTGGGATTTGAAGCAGCAAATGTGGGGGTAGTTTTAAATGTAGCCTCTGACCACTTAGGAATAGGCGATATAGATACCATTGAGCAGTTAGCTAACCTCAAGAGTGTAGTAGCGGAAGCTGTATTCCCTGATGGTTATGCTGTACTCAATGCCGACGATCGCCGCGTCGCCGCTATGTCAGAAAAAACTAAGGCTAATATTGCTTACTTCACCATGAACCCCGACTCGGAATTAGTGCGAAAGCACATCCAAAAGGGTGGAGTAGCGGCAGTCTATGAAAATGGCTATTTGTCAATTGTTAAAGGTGATTGGACACACCGCATAGAGAGAGCAGAGAATATACCTTTAACAATGGGCGGACGTGCGCCGTTTATGATTGCCAACGCTTTAGCTGCAAGTTTGGCAGCATTCGTGCAAAACGTCACAATTGAGCAGATTCGGGCTGGTTTGAAGACCTTCCGGGCTTCAGTTAGTCAAACGCCAGGACGAATGAATCTATTTAATTTAGGCAACTACCACGCTTTGGTAGACTACGCCCACAACGCAGCCAGTTACGAAGCTGTAGGTTCCTTTGTGCGGAACTGGACTACAGGACAACGGATTGGCGTAATTGGTGGCCCTGGCGATCGCCGCGACGAAGACTTTGTGACTTTGGGCAAATTAGCAGCACAAATTTTTGATTACATCATCATCAAAGAAGACGATGACACACGGGGACGTTTACGGGGATCAGCTGCCCAGTTGATTATTCAAGGCATCACCCAAGTTAAGCCTGATAGCCGCTATGAATCAATTCTGGATGAAACTCAAGCGATAAATAAAGGCTTAGACATGGCTCCTGATAACAGTCTGGTGGTAATTTTGCCAGAAAGCGTTACTCGCGCTATTAAGTTAATTAAGCTGCGTGGTTTAGCGAAGGAAGAGACTCACCAACAAAATCCCGGCACAAACGTTATCGATTCCCAAAATGGGATCACACCTTCTTCTGTTGTTAATACCTTCCTCTAGTCAGGAATCAGGAGGAGCCAACGCACTGACTCCTGTATTCTGACTCCTTTGATCATTGTTTTTCTTCTTCCTGATTGGTTTCCTCGCTGGGAGTTTTCATCTCCTCCTTAAAACCTCGTAGGGTTTTGCCCAGTGCAGTTCCCAGTTCGGGAATTTTTTTCGGCCCAAAAATTAGAATAGCGACTATGGTCATTACAGCTATTTCTGGCCATCCCAGTCCAAACATATAAATTTCCTCTAAGGTATCTGTAATTAAATATAGACATTCATGGCTCAAATCCGATGAGTTCGCCACTCATAAGCGCTCGACCCTCTTGCAGAAACTTATGAGGCAGCATTTGTTGCTAATTTTAACGATTGTGTTCGCAAAGCGTGTCGTAGACAAGCCAAAGTATCTGCAACTCAGACTTGGATTGAATTTGCGGTCAAATGCAACTATATGGATGTGCAAAGAGGACGAGAACTTCACGGAAGTTACAACAAGGTTTTTTATCCGAGCTGTTGAATATGATTAACCATTCATCACGTTGGTTAATCAAACATTAATTTTACCTTGAATGCCCAGACATCCCATCGGGAGCATCTCAGTGAAAGCAAATATACCAAATGAGAAACAAGATTTTTGCTCCCTCTCTTTACCAAGGAGAAGGTTGGGGTGAGGTTTTACAAGGCTTTTTACAAAAGTGACATGCTCCCCATCCCATGTGTTTATGATTACGAATTACGAATTATTTTAAAACAGTCCTGACTGTACTGATTTGTTATTATCAGCATTTTCTGTTGCTATTGGTGGTAAATCTGCTGAAGGTTCAACAACCAAAGGAGCATTTTCTTCAAATCTCAGTTTTGAGCTTCTGATGTAGTCTTCATCAATCTCAAAAGCTAACCAGCGTCTTTGTAAAGTTTCTGCAACTCTACCTGTCATATTAGAACCAGCAAAAGGTTCTAAAACAATATCACCTGGTTCTGTACAAAGGTTGATAACAAACTCTGGTAAAGCTTGAGGGAATCTTGCCGGGTGTGGCTTAAAACCTTCTTGTTTGCAACGCCTTTGGTAATAATCGTTGGAAACAGTATTCGAGGCAGAAATTACATTTACGGGCTGGATTAAATCTTCAAATAAAGTTTCTTCTATAAGAGTCTGTTGCCCTATTTCTTCTTTGTCTGTACTACAACGTCCATCAATAATATTCGGGGGGATAGCGCCTCCCCTGTCCTTTCCAAATTTATCGGAAATATCATGACCTGATGGTCTAATTTTGGGTTTATAGCCATTCTTTAGAAGGTTTTTCATTGCATCACTATAAGGCTTTAAAACCCTTCTGTTATTAGCTTTAGGATGCGGTTCTTTTGACAGCCACCAAATCGTATTTACCGAATCTTTAACTCTTTCCCTGCGAACTGTTACCCATTCGGCAGGAGTGGGTAGTTTGGCTGGATTATACCAATATAATTCTTGTGCAAGATAAAATCCAAGTCCACCTTTTTCTTTTGCTTTGCATAAAGCAATAACTAGTTCAAAATGATAAAGAGAACGAACTGGTATCCCCTTAATCCAGCTGCCACCAATATCAATAACCAGTGAGCCTGTTGGTTTAAGAATACGGTAAAAATGTGCCGCATAATCTTTAAACCATTCAACATATTCATCGGCATCAACATTTCCGTATTCTTTTTTACGAACGAGTGCAAATGGTGGAGAGGTACAAATTAGGTCAATACTTTCGTCGGGAATACCTGTCATTAATTCTAGGCTGTTTCCTAAATAGGCAGCACCAAATTTTGTTTCGTAGTAAGGGTTACAATTAAGTCTCATCTAAATTTTGCTAGTACCATTGTACGGTCTATGAAGACAGTATTATCCATAGAAGCATAAGTTTTCTAACTGTTGTCTATCAGGACTCATTTCTATAAACCTCTCTACGATGTTTCACTTTAATTACACTCACTAAGAGAATATTATCAAATGTTTGATAATATTCTCTATAACCACCTACTATAATCCGATATAAAGATTCTTCGTTTGCCAATTTTTTAACACCAACTGGACGTGGTTCTATTGCTAATTCTTCAATTTTTGAGTCGATACGTTCTTTGATATCGGTTGGTAGTTTCTTGAGTTGTTTATTAGCACCCTTGATAAATTCAATTCGGTAACTCACGCGGTTTCTTTCTTGTATTCATCCCAAGATATAGTACCGTTAATTTTTGCATCTGCTATTTCAGCACGAGCATCTCTAATATCTTCTTCATCCTCTAAAAGTTCTAAAACTTTTTCTAGAGTGCTTTCGGGTGCGATATTTAGATGTTTTTGAATTAATTCCATTAGCGATCGCCTTTTGCTTGTAGTTGTCATTTGTACACCTCTTTAATATTATTGCTTTTGTTTATTCTCGCTGAACTGGTAAACCTAACCAATCGCTTAATTCATCAGCTACCCATTCCAGTTCCGCTTCAGATTTAATCGCACCACTAATACCACCAAGTTGATATTTTTTTACTCCTACCCAAATATCCAATTGTGCTGGAACGGCAATTCTAGTGCCTTCAGAGTCTTTAGTAAAATGTTTGGGAATGTAAACCAACTTAGTAATACTTTGTCTTGGCGATGTACGCGGACGATAAAATTTCCAAGCAAACAACTCCCAGCTTAGGCTAATTTGTTTATGATTCAGGCGTAAGCAGATGCGTCCAAATAAATGAAAGAGAATTTTATACACCATGACAAAGCCAGCACCCCAAAAAGGAAGTGAGAACATAGCAAAGGGGATGTTGACAGGAAAAGGTGCACAGAGTCCGCCAATTGTCCAAAATAAGATAAATGAATTCCAAGCGATCGCAAATAAACCTGTGAATAATATTGATGCATCAAAACCAGTCGGTGGAACGATAATTTCCAGAGAATCCCCATTTTTGGTTAGTTGAATCTTACTTCCATCTGGTTTGCCAACAACTAAAGCAGGTGAGTTTATCGGTTGTGGTTTCTCTAAAGCTGTGATCGCTTCGGTAGCAGAACTCAAACGCCGTTCTAAACTGGGTTCAATCATCGATCTCAACCAATTGCTAAAGCTGGGACTGAGATTAGCCGCTTGTTCAAACTGAATCCGAAAATCCTTTTGGGGTAAATCGGCGGGGTAAGTACCCGTCACTAAATAAATTAAAGTTGCACCTAAACTATAAAGGTCTGATGCTGCAACAGTGCGTCCGCCAAATTGTTCGGGTGGCATATAGCCATAAGTTCCTACCACAGTTCTTGTGCCGGTTTCTGTGGCGAGGACTGTCTGCACTGAGCCAAAATCTACCAAATAGAGTTGACCGACACTATTACCAGAGCGATCGCCCAATAAAATATTGCTAGGCTTAATATCACGGTGAATTATAGGCGGATACAGCCCATGTAAGTAAATGAGAATCTCTAAAAGTGCTTTAGCTATCTGTTTGACTTCTGCTTCTGTAAAAGTCCGCCCAGTTTGTAAGTATTGCTCTAAAGTTTGTGCAGGAATATAAGTTTGTACCAGGGTAAATCCTTTGATGGTTGGTAAATTTACCTCAAAATAGTTTAAATAGCGAGGAATTAAGGGATGTGCTAAGTTTTTTAAAGTTTCGGCTTCCCGCTCAAACAGCTTGAGTGAATCCCACTCAAAGTCACCACCAAAAGAGAGTAACTTGATGACAACTAATTCCTGAGTGTTCAAATCACGAGCTAACAGCGTCCGCCGCCCCGCTTTTTTTCCTAATAGCTGCTGAACTTTGTAGCGTTCACCTAATATTTCGTCAATCATCATGGTTTCTGATAATGCTAGGGTTGAAAAGTTTTTATAGCTTATGGCTTTTCAATTTGGCAAACCGATATCTTTAGTATAATTGCGTAGTTCTATGCCCTCCCAACTTTGGCCTTATATTTCCCCTGGTATTCCCGATGAATTGTTTGAACATTTGCCAGGAATTCCCCTGAGCCAGCGAGAAGTCCGACTACTATTAATTGCCCAACTGCGGCTAAAATCAGATTCTGTGTTGTGGGATATTGGCGCAGGGACGGGTACAATTCCGGTAGAAGTGGGGCTATTGTGTCCAGGTGGACAGATTATTGCTATAGAAAGGGATGAAGAAGTAGCTAATCTAATTAAGCGAAACTGTGATCGCTTTGAAGTCAAAAATGTCGAAGTTATTGAAGGTAGTGCCCCAGAGTGTTTGCATCACCTCAAAGTTACTCCTCACCGCGTTTGTATTGAGGGAGGACGCCCTATTCAAGAAATTCTGCAAGCAGCTTGGCATTATTTGCCACCATCCGGTCGGGTTGTAGCCACAGCTGCTAATCTAGAAAGTCTGTATGCTATTTCCCAGAGCTTTTCCCTGTTAAGGGCTAGAAATATCGAAGTCGTCCAGTCTGCGGTTAACCGCCTAGAGACGCGCGGCTTTTCTCAAACCTTTACCGCCGTTGATCCGATTTTTATCCTCAGTGGTGAGAAACTGGATTAGGGAATGGGGCATGGGGCATAGGGCATGGGGCATTGGAAGAGGGGGGAAAGCAAGGGAGAAAACGGAGATGAGGAAGTAGAGGGAGCAGGGAAAGCAGGGAAGCAGGGAAAGAAAAAATAAATAACTATATTAATGCCCAATGCCCAATACCCAATACCCAATACCCAATGCCCAACCCAATGCCCAATACTTCTCTACGAGAGGCTGCGCCAACGACTTCGCTACTTGGACGTCGCTCAGTACAAGTCAGTACAAGTGCCCAATGCCCAATACTTCTCTACGAGAGGCTACGACAACGACTTCGCTACTTCTCTACGAGAGGCTGCGCCAACGACGTCGCTCAGTACAAGTCAGTACAAGTCAGTACAAGTGCCCAATGCCCAATATTTAATACTTCTATGCCTTGGTCTCGGATTATTAGTGGAATTGTTGCGATCGCTCTTGCTCTTTCTGTTACCCTTTTGGGGGGTTGGTACTTTACCATCATGTTTGCGGTTATCGTCTTTTTGGGTCAACAGGAATATTTTAATTTGGTGCGAGCCAGAGGCATCACTCCCGCCGCTAAAACCACAATGGCTGTCAGCCAAGTATTGCTGGTGATTTGTACCCTAAATGGCAGTTTAGCTGATGCTGTGATGCCAATAGCTGGCACACTGATTTGTTTTTACCTGCTGTTTCAACCAAAATTTGCCACGATCGCTGATGTTTCCGCTTCTATTATGGGGCTATTTTACGTCGGTTATTTACCGAGTTACTGGGTGCGGTTACGAGCAATTGATAGTGCAGCTTTTAGCAATCTCCCTTTCGGAGGTTACTGGCCGACAACCTGGACAGATTTCTGGGAAAAAGCAAATTCCGCTTCTCTACCACAAGGTTTTACAGCAACACTGCTGACTTTTTTGTGTATTTGGGCAGCCGATATCGGTGCTTACACCATTGGCAAATTCTTTGGTAAAACCCGTCTGTCTGAGATTAGCCCGAAAAAAACTGTAGAAGGTGCTGTCTTTGGCATCATCTTCAGTGTTGCCGTAGCCATAGCAGGAGCCTATTATCTACATTTGCCTAAATCCCCCTTCACTGGTTTAGCATTGGGTTTGTTGATTGGCATTGCTAGTATTTTAGGGGATCTTACCGAATCTATGCTCAAGCGAGATGCTGGAGTCAAAGATTCTGGACAATTAATTCCCGGTCACGGTGGTATTTTAGACCGTACCGATAGTTATATTTTCACCGCTCCCTTGGTTTACTATTTTGTGACACTATTGTTGCCGCTACTTAGCAAATAAGTGAGTTAGGCATTGGTTATTTCTCCCTCATCCCCCTTATCCCCCTCATCTTCCCTACTCCACACTCCCCACTCCCCCGTCTTGTTTCGAGAGGCGCCAGATCATTTAAAATAGGTTATTAGTATTTTTTAATCGGTAATCATCAAGGATTAACGTTAATCCGTCCACGACACACCAGTTTGCGTGGGATCAGCGTTAGTTCTTGGATATCGACATCTGAGCCAAGATCCAGATTGTACTCATGATTGTCCTCTAATATATCTCCCTGGTCGGGCTTGATTGGGATATGTGTTACTTGCAACTCATGCCCACTGACTAACCGTAAGCCCAGACAAATCTCTAGAGGTGTGGTTTCACTATTGGTTCCTCTCATGCCTCGGAGTATAATTTGATTATTCTCAAGGATAATTTCTTGCCAATTAATTGGTTGTAACTGTGGGCAATCTGTTGGTAAAACCTTAACCAATAGATCACTCAAAGCAGTAGATAATAAGTCAGATGAGAGAGAAGCATTCAGATCCTTCTCGTCTACGATCAAATCGCCAACCACTGGTACTGTTTCTAACAGTTGTAGAGGTTGTCCCTTGAGTACCGAGCCGATATTTATCCGAATATTTTCTGCTATTAATTGAATTTGTGTAATCAGGAGACCTTGATAAACTGCATGAGTAGCAAAAATAGATACCGCGGGGATGCGCCCAGAGATAATTTGGCGATCGCTGGCTTTAATCTCCACTTTTAATTCCGATATTTGGCTCACTTGTGCTCTTAACCACAGCTTTAGTGCTGTTGTGAGTACCTGCGTAATGATGCGGATTTTACTTGTATTTGTTGGTGGGAAATTTCGCTCTGGCATTTAACCAATTTAATTAAACAAGCTTTAAATGTAACATTTATGCCTACTCGCTACAAAATGCAAATATCATTTAATTGTTAACAGTAAATAAGCAATTTCCACATGGAGGCACGGTTACAAAAAATTCTCGCTCAATGGGGTATTGCCTCACGTCGGGAAGCCGAAGAAATGATTAGGCACTCACGGGTACGGATCAATGGAGAATTGGCACATTTAGGTCAAAAAGTTGATCCCCAAAAAGATGCGATCGCAATCGATGGTAAACCCATATCAGTAAAGCACCGTCCGGCTTTAATATATTTATTGCTGCATAAACCTGCGGGAGTGGTTTCGACTTGCGATGACCCCCAGAGCAGACCGACAGTTCTGGACCTACTACCCAAAGAATTACGAGAAGGTTCCGGTATTCACCCAGTTGGACGTTTAGATGCAGACTCTACAGGAGCATTAATCCTGACAAATGACGGAGAACTGACATTTGGACTAACCCATCCACGTCACAGTATTTCCAAGACATATCGTGTTTTGGTCAAAGGACATCCTCCAGAAGCAGTACTACATAAGTGGCGCCAGGGTGTGATGTTGCAGGGTAGAAAAACTAGGGCTGCTAAGGTACAGCTAATAGAACATTGTGCCGAGCAAAGCTTTTTAGAAATAGTGTTGCAGGAGGGAAGAAATCGCCAAATTCGCCGTATAGCCGAACAGTTAGGATACCCAGTAATCAAACTGCATCGGACTGCGATCGGTTCAATTCAATTACAAACTTCAAAAGAAGCCTTTTTAGATGAGGGTAAATATCGTTCTCTCAAAGATTATGAGATTCACTTTTTGCAAGAGCAAATAATACAACCTATTAAAGATTCAGTGGAATTAAGGAGCGTCAGCAGGCATGAAATGGCCAAGAAAGAAGAATAATCACCAGCCATCACTTTCATTAGAGCAACAACGATCTGAAAAGTTGGCAGAATTAGGCGCTAAACTTTTGGCATTGCGTCAAGCACAAGGCTTATCTTTAGAGCAAGTGGTTGTATTGACCAGGATTCCCCGGCGATTATTGCAGGCGATCGAAGAAGGTAATTTAAAGGAACTGCCAGAACCAATTTATATTCAGGGTTTGATCAGGCAATTTTCCGAAGCACTCGGCTTGAATGGAGTGGAATTTTCTGGCACTTTTCCGATCAGTTCTGCACCAGTGAACTCCCAAGGTATGGGGAATATTTCACCCCTTAGTCAATTACGTCCAATTCATCTTTACTTTCTTTACATATTGCTAATTTTCTGCTCTGTAAATGGCTTATCTCAGTTATTAAATAACGCTGTACTACAAGCAAGTAATAGCCAAAACCAGCCGTACCAAAAACAAAAGTCCCTTGTTAAACCAGAACTAGCCCAACGAAAAGAGCCAGTTGAGGTTGAACCGGTCAGCGATCGCCTTAGCAAAGTCCACGAGGGACAGCCTGTACAGATTGGTGTCACCTTGAAAGCGTCATCTTGGATTCGCGTAGTAGCCGATGGCAAAACCGAGTTTGAGGGTATTCTGCCAGAGGGAACTCATCGGACTTGGAAAGCCCAACAGCAACTGACAGTGAAAACTGATAATGCTGGTGGTGTATTGATGAGCGTCAATCAAGAGAAGGCGAAGGAAATGGGAGAGCCGGGCAAAGAGGAAGAAATTAGGATTGCTGCTAAACCTAAGTTTTGAGATGAGGAGGATGAGGAGGACAAGGAGGACAAGGAGGCATTTACTCCTCGCTCTTCCTTGTCTCCCTTGTCTCCCTTATCTCCTCACTGGGCTTGCGGGGCGCGTCCATTAAGTCTGGTAAGAACTTTTAAGCGATCGCCTAATTCCTCTGTCAACCCTGCTGCTTGATAGCGCCACTCCCAGTTCCCCTCAGCAACACTGGGAAAATTCATCCGCGCTTCGTTTCCTAATCCCAAAATATCTTGCAAAGGAATAATCGCTTGGTTGGCTATGGAACTCAAAGCTAGGCGAATTAAATCCCAGTGGATGCCTTCAGGACTAATAGAACCTAAATAAAGCAAGAGGTTTTGCTTTTCGTTGTCATTAGCTGAATTGAACCAGCCTACAGTTGTGTCATTATCGTGAGTGCCAGTGTAAACTACAGCATTTCTGGGGTAATTGAATGGTAAAAAGGGATTATCGGGATCAGAACCAAAAGCAAACTGCAAAATTTTCATCCCCGGAAATTCATACTTGTCTCGCAGCGCTTCTACCTCTGGTGTAATTACTCCCAAATCTTCGGCTAAAACGGGTAGCTTACCCAACTTTTCCCTAATCACTTCAAAAAAAGCATCTCCAGGCGCTTCCACCCATTTCCCATTCATCGCAGTTTCTTCGCCTTGGGCCACTGACCAATAAGCCTGGAAACCCCGGAAGTGATCAATGCGAATTATATCTACATAATCCAGCATTGCTTCAAAGCGCTGTACCCACCATTTAAAATCTTGTTTTTGCAATTCTTCCCAGTTATAAACCGGGTTTCCCCACAATTGACCAGTGGCGCTAAAGTAATCTGGTGGAACTCCTGCCATTTGGGCAGCAGCTCCTGTCTCTTTGTCTAAGCAAAAGATGTCGGGATGCGCCCACACGTCAGCGCTATCATGAGCTACATAGATGGGGATATCGCCGATAATGTCAATGCCGCGCATGTTGGCGTAGCTTTTCAGCTCTGACCACTGGCGGAAAAACTTAAATTGGACAAACTTATAATAAAAAATCTCTCCGTTGAGCCGATGTTGTACTTCATCTAATGCTTGCGGATCACGCTTGACAATTTCTGCCTCCCATGTATGCCAGTTTGCATTGTTGTTGGCATCTTTGAGCGCCATAAATAAGGCGTAATTATCTAGCCAATAGGCTTTACTGTCGCAAAAACCCTCAAACTCTTTATGCTGGATAGGCGTAGCATTCACTCTAAAGTTTTCACAGGCTTTTTTGAGTAGCTCAATCTTAATCGGCACAACCTGCTCAAAATCTACCTTCTCTACCGGAAATCCTGGTAAGTTAGCAAAGTCTTCTTCAGCTAGCAAACCCTCATCTAGGAGTTTTTCTGGGCTAATCAGCAGGGGATTTCCCGCCATTGCCGAGTAGCACATATAGGGAGAATTGCCGTATGCAGTGGGGCCTAAGGGTAAAACTTGCCAATATTGTTGATGGCTCTCGTTGAGAAAATCGATGAAGCGATAGGCTTCTAAGCCTAAATCTCCAACGCCAAATCGACTGGGAAAGGAGGTAGGATGCAGCAAAATGCCACTGGATCTAGGAAAAGGCATATTTAACCTGAATTATGGGAGGAAGCGATTGTCTGATCAACACGCTACGCGATCGCATTGAATTTATCACAGAACAGCATTTGCAAGGTAAATCAAGTAAACTCATTTTGTTTGTCCTTAGTCAAGGACTAATGACCAATGACCAATGACTAATAGCTATGACTTACCGAAATCCTACACCGACAGTTGATATCATCATTGAATTAGTAGATCGGCCTCATCGGCCAATAGTGTTAATTGAAAGACAGAATCTACCTTTAGGTTGGGCAATTCCTGGTGGTTTTGTAGATTATGGGGAAGCGGTGGAAGTGGCGGCGCGGCGAGAAGCTGAGGAAGAAACTGGTTTGCAGGTGGAGTTAGTTGAACAATTATTAGTGTATTCTGACCCGAATCGCGATCCGCGTCAGCATACGATTAGTATTGTGTTTTTGGCGACAGCGACGGGGGAACCAAAGGCTGGCGATGATGCTAAGGGTGTAAGTATTTTTGAGTCTTGGCGAGTGCCTAGTAATTTATGTTTTGACCACGATCGCATTTTGCGGGATTATTGGCGATATCGGCATTATGGGATACGTCCGAGGTTAGGGTAAAAGGAACGAACCGCGAAGGACGCAAAGGGCGCAAAGAGAAGAGAGGAGAGGAATATCTGTGACACAAAATTTTTGTGATTATACTGTGTCAATGGTATTTAAAGGTGCATTATGGATGCTAAGGAACTGTTGGAGAAATACGCCGAAGGACAACGGAACTTTCAGGGAGCAGTACTAAAAAATGTAGACCTCAGAAATACAGACCTGATTGAAATAGACTTATCTAATGCCGACCTGACTGGTGCCAATTTTAAATGTGCAGATTTAAGTAAGGCAAATCTGACAAAAGCAAAAATTAACGGAACTGACTTCAGTAAAGCATCTCTATCAGTAGCAAATTTTAGTGAGGTGAATGGTGCAGGAATTTGGGGGCATCGCAGTTGGCTAGAGCCTCCAGCAAACTTTAGTGGTGCAAACTTAAGCAGTATCAACTTAAGTGGTGCAAACTTTAGTGGTGCAAACTTCAGTCACGCCAACTTAGACAAGGCAAATTTAAGTGGTGCAAACTTTAGTAGTGCAAACTTGAGTCACACCAACTTAGACAAGGCAAATTTAAGTGGTGCAAACTTTAGTAGTGCAAAACTGATAGAAGTGTCCTTAATAGGAGCAGATTTGAGTAATTCAACACTCAGTAGTGTAGACTTTAGTGGAGTTTCCTTAGTAGAAGCGGATTTGAGTCGAGCTAACTTACAAGGCGTAAACTTTCAAAATGCAAATCTACAGGGTGCTAAACTGCAAGCAGTAAATTTAAAGAATTTTAATCTATCAGGCTTAAATTTGGCTGGAACTGATCTGGCTGGAGCCAATCTCACACAGGCAAACCTCAGACAATCTTCTCTCCAAAGGGCAAATCTGGAGAGAGCAGTTCTGCAAGGAGCAGATTTGAGAAAGGTAAATTTGAAGGAAACCAATTTGACCAGAGCAGACTTGACTGATGCTACTACTTATGGATGGCTAATTGAGGATGCTGACTTCAGTCGTGCAATAATGCCAGATGGAGAACCCTACAAGCCGATCGCTTCTGAGGTAGAAATCGGTAAACAGGAAACATCGTTAAATAAAGTAATACCTATGACTCGTAAAGTAATTCGTACTGATAACGCACCGGCTCCAGTCGGCCCTTATAATCAAGCGATCGCAGCTTCTGGTCAACTTGTATTCGTCGCTGGACAAATTGCCATTGATCCCCGCCTTGGTGATGTCGTCTACACTGAGGATGTCAAAAAGCAAACTGAGCAAGTATTAGCTAATCTGGAAGCCATCCTCACAGCATCTGGTGCGACTTTTCAAGATGTCGTCAAGACCACCGTATTTCTCGCTGATATGAATGATTTCGCAGCGGTGAATGCCGTCTATGCTAAATATTTCCCCGAAGATACAGCCCCAGCGCGGGCTTGTGTCCAGGTATCGCGCTTACCGAAAGATGTCTTAGTAGAAATTGATGCGATCGCGGTAATTAGTGGTTAGGAGAAATAGATCAATGAGCAAAATTTTAACAGTTACATTTGATGGTTCTGTTTTACGCCCAGATATACCACTTGATTTAGAAGCAAACAAGCGCTACGTAATTACTATCGTTTCAGAGAGATAAATCATGAACATTAAACTCAAACCTGAACATGAGCAATTTATCCAAGCCCAAATTGCTAGTGGGAAATTTACGAATGCAGATGAAGTACTTGATGTAGCATTTCAACTGCTAGAAAAATTAAATTTTGAGTATGTGCAATGGGTGGAAGAAACTCGGCAAAAAGTTGATGTCGCAATTGCTGAAATTGAACGGGGAGAAGTTTTGGATGGTGAAACTGTAGTGATGCAGATCCTCGAAAAATTTCAAAAGGCGCGTGAGGCTTAGTAATGAGTCGCTATGTCATTTCACTATCTGCAAGTCGTGACTTAAATGAAATTTCTGATTACTTTTTAATCCAAAACCTGGAAGCAGGAGAAAAACTATTTAGAGAGTTTAACAATAAATGTCAAAATTTAGCGGTGTTTCCAAATATGGGACGTAGCTATGCTTATATTAAACCTTCCTTACGTGGCTTGCCGCTAGATGGATATGTAATTCTGTACCAAATGATTGATGATGGGGTTAAAATTTTGCGCGTTGTTAGCGGTCGTCAAGATTTAGAATCTTTATTTGCAGAGTCGGATGAAGAGTAAAGCCAAAAATTTTGTTAACTAGGATGAAAAAATATAAAGACGTTCTTTAGCTTGCCGTAAAGTGCAGATAAAACTCTGTTAATTACCTCTCAACAATAGCGATCGCCTCCATAATTTTGGGAATACTGAAATTAAGCCCTACTAAAAGAGTAGTAAAAATGGCAGAAAATCGCATCAGTGCCAACTTAGCCCCAGCAGACAAAGAAGCAGTCATGCAGGCGATCGCTACAATTAGAGAAAAGTTACCGTTTTTGGTTGATTTGACCCCTGAAGATCGGCGAAAAATCCTAAAAATGGGAGATAAAAGTCGAGCTTTTGTCAACATTGAGCCTCAGAAGGTCAATGTCGAGCTTAAATCAAGGTTATACCATTTCACACAAACCCTGATACATATAGATTTCTCATAGGGGCACAGCAATGCTCATGCGTGTCAACTTAACGTAAAAGCCATGTCCCGCAAGGAACTGAAGTTCCTTATTAATATATCTGGTATTTTCGCTAAAACTGCGTCGTATTTTTCTCGACTGCCTCGCTTTGCTAACTCCCCTAGATAAATTTCAGTTGTTAGTGCAGCGATTTTCTCCGCAACTGCTGTCGCCACAAA
>NZ_JBTYKD010000014.1:0-10678 GCF_054880495.1 Nostoc sp. | reverse complement strand
TCTGACGCAAGTCGAGAGAGTAGGCTTTCATCGCCACGAGTTATCAGTAGAATTGCTCTCTCATATTGTACTGCACTAGACTAATAACCGCTATACCAGAGGCTTCGCCAACGCGTCTACGTAACTGTTCCTTCAACCTTTCCACCTGCGATTCTGCTTGTCTTACTTGCTCTTGGGCTTGTTCCCTCGTCAATCTTTCCTGTTTGAGCGCCTCTGCCAACTCCTCTGGAATCAGCAACTTTTCCCCAGTGTCTTCTCGATAAAAACCAATCAGTTGCCCCTCTCTTTGCAAGCGCAGCTGCAAAGGTTCACATCGGCTATCTATAAATTGGCTCATACACCTCGCCTCGCAGCCGATACCCTTGCAATTGCTCCTTAATCCACTCTCCCTTGGGGTCAAATAACCAGTATTCCAGTACCCCTAACTGCTCATACAGCGTCTTCTTGAAGCCCGTGTCCTGGTTTCTAGTGCCATCGGAGGTCATTTTAAAGATTACCACAGGCACTTGTCCCTCTTCCCATATCTTGTAATTATCTCGACCTCCAGGAGCGACATTAAAAATCACTAATGCCAATGCCCAATACTTCTCTACGAGAGGCTACGCCAACGACTTCGCTCAGTACAAGTGCCCAATGCCCTATACTTCTCTACGAGAGGCTGCGCCAACGACGCCGCTCAGTACAAGTCAGTACAAGTGCCCAATGCCCCGATCTTTTTACAAGTGTATAGTTCATAAACCAAACAAAATAGCTGTATCGGGATACTTTTGTAAGGAATTATCGCTTATTTTGCCTTTTTTCTATCAATGGCAAGATTATTTTGCACAGCGATCGCTACATTAGAAGATATATAAACAAAAATCATTGTTGGTTTTTATTCGTCCGCAGTTCACACAAAAACATGAGTGCAAGTACTATTATTTCCGACAATCCGCTACTTCAAGGCATTGGTTTACCTCGCTTTGCAGAGATTAAACCAGAACGAGTAATACCAGCCTTCAATGAGTTGGTGGCAGAACTTGACCAGCAGCTTACCACCTTAGAGGCTAGTGTAGAGCCTACTTGGAGTGGTTTAGTAGAACCCTTAGAAAAGCTGACAGAACGGCTTACTTGGAGTTGGGGGGTGGTGAATCATTTAATGGGTGTTAAAAATAGCCCAGAACTGCGCGAAGCTCATGAAATCGTACAGCCACTAGTTGTACAGTTTATCAACAAGCTCGGTCAAAGCCAAGCCATCTACAATGCTTTTAAGGCACTCCGGGCCAGTGATAGTTGGGCAACTTTAGAATTAGCCCAACAGCGCATTGTCGAAGCCGCCATTCGAGATGCACAACTTGCTGGTGTTGGCTTAGAAGGAGAAGCAAGAGAGCGTTTCAACGCCATACAAATGGAGTTAGCAGAACTTTCTACCAAATTCTCTAACCATGTACTTGATGCCACTAAAGCCTTCAACTTAACCCTGACAACACAAGCGGAAATTGACGGTTTACCACCAAGCTTAGTAAGTTTAGCAGCCCAAGTAGCTCGTGCTGCTGGCGAAAGCAACGCCACACCAGAAAATGGCCCCTGGCGGATTACTTTGGACTTCCCCAGCTATGGGCCTTTCATGCAGCACAGCACCCGTCGAGATTTGCGCGAAAAGCTCTACAAAGCTCATATCACTCGCGCTTCTGGTGGCGATTTGGATAACAACCCCTTAATTGAGCGCATTTTGAAGTTGCGCCAAGAACTCGCAGATATACTAGGCTTTAAAAGTTTTGCCCAATTGAGCCTAGCTAGTAAAATGGCTCCTAACGTTGAGGCAGTCAACGCCCTGTTAGAAGAACTACGCCGCGCTAGTTATGATGCTGCTGTTAAAGACTTGGCAGAACTCAAAGCTTTTGCAGCAGCACAGGGAGCAGCAGAGGCTACGGATTTAAAACACTGGGATATCAGCTTTTGGGCGGAACGCCAACGAGAAGTAAAATTTGCCTTTACCTCTGAACAATTGCGTCCCTACTTTTCCCTTCCCCAAGTATTAGACGGCTTATTTGGACTAGTCAAGCGGCTGTTTAGCGTCACTGTCACCTCTGCCGATGGTCAAGCGCCAGTATGGCATGAGGATGTGCGTTATTTCCAAATTGCTGACGAAACTGGTTCTCCCATAGCCTACTTCTACTTAGACCCTTACAGCCGTCCAGCCGAGAAACGCGGTGGTGCTTGGATGGATGTGTGCATCAATCGGGGCAAAATCACTGAAAATGGTGTCACTGCCATCCGCTTACCTGTAGCTTATTTGGTGTGTAATCAAAGTCCTCCCGTAGATGGTAAACCTAGTTTGATGACTTTCTCGGAGGTAGAGACTTTGTTCCACGAGTTTGGCCATGGATTGCACCATATGCTCACCAAGGTTGACTATCCCGCAGCCGCAGGCATCAATAACGTGGAGTGGGATGCAGTGGAACTACCTAGTCAATTTATGGAAAACTGGTGCTATGAGCGACCCACTTTGTTTGGAATGGCGAAACATTACGAAACTGGGGAAGCCCTACCGGAGCATTATTATCAAAAGCTGCTAGCGGCACGTAATTATATGAGTGGTACTGCTACGTTGCGGCAAATCCACATGAGCAGTCTTGATTTAGAACTACACTACCGCTATCACCCTGGTAGTAATGAAAGTCCCTCAGATGTGCGTTATCGCATAGCTAAGACTACTACCGTTTTACCACCACTTCCAGAAGATTCTATTTTGTGTGCTTTTGGACATATTTTTGAGGGTGGTTATGCAGCAGGCTACTACAGTTACAAGTGGGCTGAGGTATTGAGCGCTGATGCTTTTGCCGCTTTTGAGGAAGCTGGGCTAGAAGATGAAGAAGCGGTAAAAGCTACAGGTCGGCGTTATCGGGATACGGTGCTGGCTCTTGGTGGTGGACAGCATCCAATGGAGGTGTTTAAAACTTTCCGGGGTCGTGAACCAAGTACGATCGCTTTACTCAGGCACAATGGTTTAGTCAGTGCTGCTGTCAATTAAATAACACCTCTGTAGGGAGGTTGCAATGCAGATGCGTATCAACTTCAGATAAAAGCCAAAACCTCACCCCAACCCTCTCCTTAGTAAGGAGAGGGAGCAAGAGTCTTGTTTCTCATCTGGTATATTATATTAGCTAATGGCAGGGCTTGCCGCCTCCCTTACTGGCGGCAGAGCCGCAATCAGCAGCAACATCTGGTAACAAATCATCTGTTAATAAGCGAGTGTGTGTCAAGGTGATAAATTCACTCATAAAGAATTCTAGGGGTAGCAGCTTAATTCTATTGTGGCAGCAACATCAATTCCCTTCACCCTAGCAGTAGATTTTCTATACCTACTGTTGTCGTCGTAGTTGCTACCTGGATAATCCTACTGTATTGCAACCGCCACTGTAATGCGTTAGAAATTGTCAGGTAGCCAGTTTCTGGCGGTTGCTGCAAAATTCTTTCTGCCAGTATCTCACGCCCAATTTCATCTAAAGGAAAGTTACGTTCCTCTAAAAATGCTATTACATCTTCCTTGTTGCCATTACGGCGTAATATTTCTCTTAACCCGTAGGTTGTTTGATAATCTCCAGTTTTTTCTCTTGATACAAAGACAACATTCTGGAATTTTAAATTAGCAGTGCCAGAGCTATGCTCATCAATCTTTTCATATACCAATATTAGCAGATGATAGCCCAATCCATACACCTTTTGGCTGGCATTCCGAAAGGGGCAAGAAGATTAGGGCTGACGAATTGATGTCACTTTTAAATCAACTTCTAATCCGGGAAAATCAATCCCCAAAGCAGCACTACCAAGGGTGTATTCATACTTTGTAGACAAATATTGATTAAAAGTAAACTCAACATATGTTCCTACTGCTTTGGCATCTGTAACGCCATACAGATTAGGAATCGGTGTTGTGCTAAGTACAACACAAAAATCTCGTGCAGCAGTTTTGAGGTGAGATAAGGTTAGCACTTCCATTTTTTAAATAGCTAAACTTAATTGTTGCCAACCAGATTTACTCAATTCAAAATTTCTTTGACCAATTCTTTTGCACACCCACTCTACACAGGCTGGTACAACGGCATTCCCAAATAATGTGTATTGGTCGTAAATTCTAGCAACTTGACACCAATCATCAGGAAAACCCATGAGTCTGGCATATTCAATATTAGTTAAACGTCGAAATTTATCACCTACTTGGTAGCGTTCATAATGCCTTGATGTTGAGGCAGTCAATGTTGATGAAATGCCATTAGTTCCAAATATAGTATAACCAAGTCTCGCGCCTCCATCTTGGTTGTACAAAATTTCAACTCCATTACAATAACGATTTACAGGCTTACTTTGCTTAATCCGCTCCAAGGTATCGGCAGTAAAATCAAACTGGGTATCCACCATTGACTCATTCTGAAGAATATCCTGAAGCCTCTTTCTCGGTTTGATGTCAGGCAATGGCGAAATATCTTGAGTGAACATCTGATTTTTATAGGCAATTCCCCAATTATCATTTTTATTTTTCATCGTCATGATTGGCAACATATATTTCACCAATGGGACTTCGATGTTTGGCAATAAAATATTATCTTCCTTAGTTAAAAAGACTGATAGCTTTTCTAAAGTATTAGGTGTTATATCTGTTGAGTTTAATTTTGTGCCAAAAATAAAAATTCTATCTCGATTTTGAGGGACACCAAAACTCAAGGGGCTAATTATTCGCCATTCGATAAAATAATCTAATTCAGAAAGTGCATTTAAAATTAATCTAAAATGATAGCCATTTTCCATTGTCAGAAGTCTTTTGACATTTTCCAGAAAAAAATATTGTGGCTGCTTCTGGTCTAATATTTCTATAATGCGCTCAAATAGTGTTCCCCTAACTATATCTCTCACGCCAAGTTTTTTACCAGCAGGACTAAAAGGTTGGCAAGGAAAGCCAGCAGTTAAAATATCGTGATGGGGAATGTCTAAGATGGAAATTTCGTTGATATCGCCTAAAACAATAGAGTCTTTGCCAAAATTACTTTCATAAACTTTACAGCAAAGTTCGTTAATATCATTCGCCCATACTGTTTGAATATTTGCATTTGCCATACCCAGGCGAAACCCACCGATACCCGCAAAAAGTTCTAAGGCTTTGAGTTTGTTTGTTGTCATCTACAAATTTTGAAACAAGTTATCGCTGTGGGCAAATAGGTATATTATTCATTATCTTTGCTTTGTTAAGTCAAGTAAGGTGGGCATTGCCCACCCTACTTAGACAATTCGCTACTTTACTAAGACTTTGGTTTATATGTCGAAGCAACGTGCAATTCTTTCAATTGTTTAACATCTACACTCGAAGGTGCATCTGTTAACAAACAACGCGCTTGTTGCGTCTTCGGAAAAGCAATGACATCTCGAATAGATTCTTCTCCAGCTAGCAACATTACCAAACGATCTAAACCGTAGGCGATGCCACCATGTGGCGGTGTACCATATTCAAATGCTTCTAAGAGAAAACCAAATTTACTTTGTGCTTCTTCAGGAGATAAACCGATCGCTTCAAATACTTGCTGTTGAATTTCTCGCTGATAAATCCGCAGACTTCCGCCGCCAACTTCAACGCCGTTGAGTACTAAGTCGTAAGCTTGGGCGCGTGCAGTCTTTAAATCGCTTAAATCATCAGGATGCGGTGCTGTAAACGGGTGGTGTAGTGCTTCTAGACGCTTTTCGTCTGCATTCCACTCGAACATCGGGAAATCTGTAATCCAGAGTAAGTTGATTTTTTCTGGATCGATTAACCCAAATTCTTTAGCGATCGCTTGCCGTAATCTATCTAATGTTTTATTAACTGTAGCAGCATCACCAGCCCCAAACAATAGCAAATGTCCAGCTTTTGCACCTGTGCGGCGTAAAATTTCTTGTTTTTGTTCAACGCTGAGGTTATCTTTAATCGCGCCAATGGTGTCAATTTCCCCATCATCCCTGACGCGGATATAAGCTAAACCTTTAGCACCGGCTTCACTGGCTT
Source organism: Nostoc sp. (assembly GCF_054880495.1). Classification (NCBI taxonomy): domain Bacteria; kingdom Bacillati; phylum Cyanobacteriota; class Cyanophyceae; order Nostocales; family Nostocaceae; genus Nostoc; species Nostoc sp. The sequence goes on along the minus strand of NZ_JBTYKD010000014.1, from coordinate 4,665 downwards.
CTTTAAATAAGTCGCCGCCTGGTTTAATGCGGACATTAGAAATTACATCGTTACCGTTGGGAATGGGGAGGATTTTGACGATACCACCATTGCTAACAGTGTCCCGAAAGACTTTGAAACCAGATTCTTTGACAATATCTGAGACATCAACTAATTCTAAACCATAGCGGGTATCTGGTTTATCACTCCCGTAGCGCTCCATCCCTTCAGCATAAGTAAGACGGGGGAAAGGGCGCTGTAACTCAATTCCTTTAACTGTTTTGAAGATATGGCAAACTAACTTTTCATTCAGTTCGATAATTTCCTCTTGGGACATGAAGCTCATTTCCATGTCCAACTGGGTAAATTCCGGTTGTCTGTCGGCGCGTAAATCTTCGTCACGAAAGCAACGGGCAATCTGATAATATCTGTCTAAGCCAGATACCATCAGCAATTGTTTAAATAGCTGGGGTGATTGCGGCAAAGCATACCACTCTCCAGGATTGACGCGACTGGGTAGAACATAATCCCGCGCCCCTTCTGGGGTAGAACGGGTAAGTATTGGGGTTTCGACTTCAATAAAACCTTCCAAATCTTCCAGATAACGACGCATGGCTTTGACAATTTGATGACGCAGTTGCAAATTTTGCGCCATGCGATCGCGTCGCAAATCCAAATAACGATATTTCAGCCGCAAGTCTTCCCGCACTGTCTCGGTGTCAGCTACGGAAACTTGGAAAGGTAACTGTTTGCGAACAGCATTGAGTAGTTGAATTTTATCGGCGTAGATTTCCACCTCGCCTGTGGGGATGCGGGGATTCAGCGATTCTTCGGGACGTTGCGTTACCCTACCAGTGACTTCCACAACATATTCATTTCGCAGGGCGTTCGCCTGTTCGTATGAATCTGGGGTGCGTTGCGGATCGCTGACGATTTGGACAATTCCAGAGCGATCGCGTAAATCTAAAAATATCACACCACCGTGATCGCGGCGACGGTCTACCCATCCGTAAAAGGTAACTGTTTCTCCAATATGTTTTTTTCGGAGTTCGCCGCAATAGTGAGTTCGCATAAGTGTTAGTTCTGTTTGTCTGGGCTAGATTGGCAAGAAAATGTCAAAGCCTTCCCATTATCTAGCATCAATAGTAATTGTAGTCATAAACATACAATAATCTCACGCCAAATTGGCAAAAGACGATTCGGGGCTTTAGGGGAAGTGGGTCAGACGCAGAAAGTGAAAAAAGACGCAATGAGGCAAATAGATAATTAGATACTCTCGCCGTGTCTCAGCCCCACACTCTTTTCCGTAATATAAAGTTTCATTTTTTACAATAGTTTCTTGTGTAAATCAACTATGGAACACAAATGATAACTGTTAATCACTGTCTCCATAAAAATCTTCATTTAATAACTGTTCTATCAAAAAAGGACAATCGAGAGGATATTCTGCGTCCCTTGGTTTTCTCACTCCTAATTTAGCTTTTTTACTTTCTTTAATTGCCAGTTTACGAGCATCGGCATAGGACTTAGAAAGTATTTCAGTAATATAGTTTTTAAAAGAAGGATTTTCTTCCAAATCCTTGTTTACTCGGAAACGATGTTCTGTCACAGAGCTATACCAGCTTCCTTTCATCATCTCTGGAGCATCAGATTGAACGGTTAAGTTGATTAAATGAGCAATCAGGATTGTTAAATTACTCATAAATGACCGTTTGTCTGACTTTCCCATGTCTTCTAATTCTAAAAGCAAATGCTCCCAATCTATATCATTAAAACGGTGTTGTTTAATCTGCTCAATAATGCTTTCTCGCCAAAGATTAAAATCTTGTTCATACAGTTGATTATTCATCTAGCAATCCTAAAAAATAAAGGTGTAACAGGGAATTTTGATTAGGCTTATAGTGATGACTTGTTCAGGTATACTGCAATTATAGAAAAATTTAAATCGCTCCTGTATTATGAATGAATAATTAGTAAGCGAAACTTGAAACACCGCAATTAGTGAGTAATGTTGCAAAGTAGACCACTCCCGTCATGAGTTAGACCGCTCCCATCACAAGTTAGATCACTCCCATAAGTTTGGGAACCAGTCCCGTTACGACTTAGACCGCTCCTGTAAGTTAGGGAACCGCTCCCATAAGTTTGGGAACCCCTCTGGTCACGAGTTAGACCGCTACAGTTGCAATATTGATAACTACAGCTTAAATATGGTGACACTAACTTCAATATTGCTGATGATAAGTTAAGCATTCAAAGGTAAGGACACACAGATATGCTCTTATACTGCGTGTTGCATCCAAAATATTTGTATTTTGTTTATTTTGCCAACATACGGAATATTGCAGAGTAAAGTTGTATAAAATTTCAGAATAGTAGGTTGGGTTGAGCGATCGCTCAACCCAACAAAGTCTCGATAATGTTGGATTACCCTGCAGGAAGCAAGCTACGTTCCTCAACCCAACCTACGCCTAAAATCCCTCACTGGAAATGAAAAAGATGCTTGGATTGACTCATTCGCATCCATCAAAGTAACAAATACCATCAACCAGTTATACCCTTTCACTTTAATAATGATACAAATACGTTGGTAGGGGCACAGCATTGCTGTGCCCCTAGGAGAAATCTATATGTATCAGGGTTTGTGTGAAATGGTATTACCAGCATCTCCCGAACCTGATAAACCGGGAATTAAGGAATTGTTAGCGATCGCAAGCAGCGATCGCATCTGATACAAACTTACCGCAAGAAAATAAAGTTGAGGCATTAGAGCAAGTGAAAGCATTAGCAGAAGCCGCGAAACGGCTATAAAGATTTTAAAGGGGATGATCGCTAATTTACCCAGTGCCACAAAGTTGCTTGAACAGTGCAGCAATCTATTACCGTTGATTTCAAATTTTCTGGATTTAGTTTGACCTCTCCTCTCTCCTAAAAGGAGAGAGGCTTTGAATCTTACTCCCCAACGCTAGTAGGGAAGAGGTTGGGGGTTAGGTCACTATTTAACTTTCAGAGAAGGTAAAATTATAAGTAAAAGTATTAATAATTTTAAAGAAACTAATCAATGTCCAGCATTTCTCTTGACAAAAGTAAATCTAATATCGTCGTCATCGGTGCAGGAATAGGTGGACTGACTACTGGAGCATTATTAGCTCATGGAGGTTACAGCGTCTTAATTTTGGATCAAGCTCTCGTCCCCGGAGGCTGTGCTTCGACGTTTAAACGGCAGGGATTTACCTTTGAAGTGGGTGCAACTCAGGTGGCGGGGTTGGAACCAGGAGGAATTCACCACCGGATTTTCTCAGAATTAAAAATAGATTTACCGGAAGCAACGCCTTGTGATCCTGCTTGTGCGGTGTATTTACCTGGGGAAAGTACACCGATTAATATTTGGCGGGATCAAAAGAAATGGCAAGAGGAACGACAAAAACAGTTTCCCGGTAGTGAACCGTTCTGGCAATTGCTCGCAACTTTATTTAATGCCAGTTGGGAATTTCAAGGACGCGATCCGGTGCTACCACCACGTAATTTATGGGATTTGTGGCAGCTAACGCAAGCGATGCGTCCCAGTACATTAATTACTGTACCCTTCACTTTGTTGACTGTAGGAGATGCTTTACGATTATGTGGAGTGGGAAATGACCAACGACTGAGGACTTTTTTGGATTTGCAACTGAAGTTGTATTCCCAGGTGGATGCAGAAGAGACATCATTACTTTATGCGGCAACAGCGTTGAGTGTATCCCAACTACCTCAAGGATTGTTTCACCTCCAAGGAAGTATGCAAGTATTAAGCGATCGCCTAGTACAATCCTTAGAAAGAGATGGTGGCAAATTGTTGATGCGCCACACTGTAGAAGAAATCAAAGTAGAAAATAGCAAAGCTACTGCTGTAGTCATTAAAAATCAGAAAACTGGCGAACTCTGGACAGAAGCAGCCGACCACATAGTTACTAATGTCACCGTCCAAAACTTGGTGCAGTTATTGGGAGAACAAGCGCCATCTGGTTATAAAAATCGGGTGGAAAAACTGCCCCAAGCATCGGGCGCGTTTGTGGTGTATTTAGGTGTAGATGCGAGTGCGATTCCGCTAGGATGTCCACCCCACTTACAATTTATGTATGATGCTGAGGGACCGATTGGCGAGAATAATTCCCTGTTTGTTTCCGTCAGTCATCCTGGAGACGGTCGCGCACCGGAGGGTAAAGCGACAATTATCGCTTCTTCATTTGTCGATCCGATTCCGTGGTGGCAGACTGATGATTATGAAGGACTCAAACAAAAGTATACCCTGCAAGCGATCGCTCGTCTTGCCCAATACTTCTATCTCAAACCAGAAACTATTATTCATCAAGAAGCTGCAACACCGCGCACCTTTGCCCATTTCACAGCCCGCGATCGCGGTATAGTTGGCGGTATAGGTCAAAGAATCCCCACCTTTGGCCCCTTTGGGTTCGCCAATCGTACACCAATCCAGCATCTATGGTTAGTTGGTGACTCCACCCATCCAGGCGAAGGTACTGCTGGGGTGAGTTATTCGGCGCTAACGGTAGTCAGGCAAATTCAGGCGCAAATATAGTATTTTGTCAAGTTAGTAATGAATAGTTTGTAGTAAGCACTTTAGTGCTTAGAAAATAAGGACTGAAGTCCTTACTACAAACTTGTTTACAAGTATTAGAGGCGGAATTTTAT